>CALKMO010000038.1 GCA_937991785.1 uncultured bacterium
CTCGACCGGCCGAACAGCTATATCGGCCGGAGCGTTCCCCGCCCCACCGCGGCGTTGTTGCGCCAGACCACCAGGAAGCCCCTGGGCCCGACGGCCAGGGCCACCGGGGTCACCGGCGCGGCGTAGTGGTGGCCCAGGAACTTGAACTGCTTCTCCACCTTGCCGTCTTGCCGTCCTTCACGAAGCAGCCGCCGCTGGGCTCGCCCTGGCCATCTGTGGTGCTGTCCGCGACCCAGAAGACGACGGTCCGGCCGTCGCCCAAAGAGCTCGCCGCCGGAGTGATGCGATGGAACGTTCCCTTCCCGGAGTCGCCCAGGACGATGCCGCCGGCGTCCAGCACCTTGCCGTCGGCCGAGACCCGCGCGCCATGGACGGCGTATTTCCCGGAGCGGAAGTCCTGCCAGACGACCAGGAAGTTCGAGCCGTCGAAGGCCACCGCCGGGTTGGCCTGGTTGTGCGCGCCGGCGGCGACCAAGATGCCGTCGGGGTCGAGCACCTTGCCGTCCGGCGTGATCCGCGCGGCGTAGAAGTCGTAGTCCTTCCCGCCCCGCAGATCCTGCCACACCACCAGAAAGATGTCCTTGCCGAAGGCGGCGCGCGGTTTCTCCTGGAGGTCGGCCGCCGCCGAGATCACGAACGGCTTGGCGTCGAGAACCTTGCCGGACTTGTCAACCCGGCAGCCGACTATGTCGCCGCTCCCCTCCGGCTCGCCCCGGCCCCAGACCAGGCTGCCCTCGGCGATGCGCCCGGACTGCCAGACGACCATGAAGGCGTCCTTGCCGCAGGCCGCGGCGGGGAAGTAGGCGTCCCCCCCCGCGTGCGCCGGGAGCAGTTGCTCGGGCGAGAGCGACTCGCCGGCCCCGAGCCGGACGGACAGCACGGCGGCCGAGAGCGCCGCCAACGCGAAGCGCTTCACCTTTTGGCCTCCTCACTTGATCCGAGTGAAACGTATGACGACGCCAGAGAGCGAGACGCCCAGGTAAATGTTGCCCTCCTCGTCGAAGGTCGGCGTCCCGCACCACTTGCTGATCGAGCCGAATGGCAGCCACTTGGCCTGGACCCATCCGAGCGTCTTGTAGGGCGGCTTTTCGGACGGGTTGACCGGGCCGAAAGTGTCGAGCTCCTGCTTTTCGAGGTCGAGGCGGTAGAAGGTCGTGTTGTCTCCGCCGCCCTGGTAGAGCCAGCGGTAATCGGGGTTGTGCGCCCGCGGCCCGAAGGATATTCCGCCGGGGCAGCGTTGCGTGGTGCCCTTGAACGGTCCGGTCTCGTTGACCGTGCGCAGGGGGGCGTTGTCCTTGTTCTCGTTGCCCATCAGCACGCCCACGAACTTGCCGCCGTTGGCCAAGTCCCAGTACCAGACGGTCCAGTCGCCGGTATTGCGGTTGGCGGCATAGAGCCGGTTGTGTTTTTCGTCGAGGGCCATGTTCTGGAAGCTCATGAATAGACGGCCGGCATGTCCGGCGCCGGCCAGGTCCAGCTTCTTCTCCTCGACGACCTTGCCCTCGGGGCTGATGACGACCACCGTGTTCTGGCCCTTCAAGCCCCAGAGGTTGCCTTGGCTGTCGGCAGTTATTCCTGTGAACCGGAACTCTTTAGACAGAGTCTTCACCATCTGCTTTTCAAAGTCTATCACCCGCAGCTGGCCGCCCAGGTCCGGTTCGGTGAAATAGACGTAGCGCCCGTCCGGCGAGGCTGCTATGGCGTGGTCGTGCATGTAGCCGATCCCGCCGAAGCGCGCACGGGAGAACGGGCCGTCGAGTTGCCCGCGGGCACGGCCGGCGACGGTGTAATAGCGCTCGTTGGCCGGGTTGTAGCGCCGGAGGGTGAAGTCGCCGCCCGGCTCGAACCACCACCGGGTGGCTGGCGTGTTGCGGCAGCACATCTCCTTGCGCGGGCCGTCGAGGTAGGCGCGCACCCCGCTGCCGGCCCAGGGCTCAGGGTCTCGGCTCCACTGCGCGCCGGGGTCGTTCGCCGGCGTGCTGAACTTGCGTGGCCCTTCGTTAGACGCCTCAGCGGCGCCGGAAGGCCTCGGCCCGGCCGGCTCGGCCGGTCTGCCGCTAGCAGCCCAAAGCATCGCCCCGGCAGCCAGTCCGGCGGCAACGATCGCCAGTCTCAGCGTCACGGTCAGTCCTCCCGCTGCAGTGCCCGTCCCAATTCCGCCGGACGGCGGCGCGGGCGCTTCCGCTTACGATTCGACCGGCCCCCTGGGCAGGCCGCGGGGATCCTCGTCGAAGGGGACCGCGTCGCTGGTTTCGATCATGCGATCCAACAGGCGGCGCTCCAGCTCGCGCCTGACAGGCTCGATCTCCGGGCGGCCCCACAGGTTGCGCGTTTCGCCCGGGTCGGCGATCATGTCGTACAGCTCGCACGTTCCTCCAGGTCGGTAGACCAGTTTGTGGTTCGAAGTGCGGACCATCGCGGTCCGGCTTACGCTCTCGGGACGATCCTGCTGCAGCCGTCCCTTCGGGTAATAGATGTGTTCCGGTCCCCGACCGGCCTGGTCGCCTGTACTCCTGCCCTCGAAACAATGCGGCTCGAACGTCCCGTAGCCTCCCTCGGCGAAGGCGGCCCTGTCCGGATCGCCAGGCGCGCCGGAAAGCTGCGGCGCAAGGCTCCTGGCGAAGTGCGTGTGGCGCGCCTTAAGGCCGGCCAGTTCGAGCAGCGTGGGCGTCAGGTCGAACATCTCAACCGGCTCACGCACGACGTGCCCCGACGCGCCCCCTGGCACGCGCGTAACGAAGGGCACTCTCGTCAGGACATCCTCCATGCCGCTCGGCCACTTTTCCACCAGTCCATAATCTCCGGCGTAATCTCCGTGATCCGAGAATACGAATACCGCCGTGCTCCGTGCGAAGCCGGTTTCGTCCAAGGCGTCCAGCAGGCGGCCGAGCTGCGAGTCTATAAAGCCGGCCATGCCCAGGTAGACGGCCTGGATTTTCCGGAAGAACGCGTCGTCCAGCTCGTCGAGGCGGCGCGTACGGCGGATCAGCGCGTGGAAGTCCGGCTTGTCTGGAAGACCCGGCGGTCTGAGCGGCGGCAGGGACGCGGGATCCACGCGGTCGTGCCATCCGGTCGGCGCCGAGTACGGAGGGTGAGTGAAGGTCAGCGGCAGGTAGATCAGAAACGGTTCGTGCGGCCGCGACCGCAGGAATTCGATCGCCGCCTCCACTCGCCTGAAATCACCGTGTTCTTCTACGTTCCCGGAATACGGTTCATATAGGAAAGTTTGCCGGCGCGGATCGTCCGGCGGCCAGGGGTTGTCGCCGAAACACTTTCCGCCCGGGTCCGATGCATGGGAGACGGACGCGGCGAAGGAAGCCCGCGCGAGCAGGTCGTTCTTGCCCCACCACATGACCGTCCAGCCGGTATCCTTCAGGTACTTCAGGAGGTTCGGCTCGTCCGGCCGCAGCAGGTGCCACAGAGTCCTGTGCCCCCTGACGTGCGGATACCAGCCGGTCATGAAGCTGCACCGCGAAGGCGCGCAGACGGTGTGCTGGACGAAGCAGTTGTCGAACCTGACGCCTTCTGCTGCGAGACGGTCGAGGTTCGGGGTGCATGCGCTGCCGTCCCCGTAGCACCCGGCGCTTTCCGCCCGCATCTCCTCGATGTTGAAGAGCACGAAGTTCATTCCTCTCCCTCCGAACGGCCGCCGTCCGTTCCGGCCCGGCGGGCCTCCCGCCGGCGCCTTCTCCGCGCGGCGGATGCGAAGGCGCACGAAATTCCCGCCACGCCGTTCAGTTTTTTCTCAGGAGAGTCAGGACGGCGTCGGCGAGCCTGTCGAAGAATAGGAACCTGCTGGCGAGCAGCTCGTCCACTTCGACCTTGTAGAAGCGCCTCGATAGTATCCTGCCCAATTCGCTTTTGAGGTGCTCCCCCGCCTCCCTTGCGCCGCGGACGTCGGCCAGGAGGGATCGGACGCGCAGAGGATCGGCAGTACCTTCCTCCAGGTAGGGAAGCAGGCGGCTGGCGTCCTCGATCAGGGTCCTGCATCTGGCTTCGTACATCCTGAGCCTGCCGATATATTCGAGCAGTTCAAGAATGTCTCTACTGCGCTTGGCGCTGCGTTTGGCCTTTTCTAGTGCGTCCACGGAAGCCTGGTCCATCTCTCCGACCAGTTTGTAGTGCGCGGAGATTACCTCAACGGCATCAGGCCGAAGGCCGTAAAACCTTGTGAGCAAACGGCGTTCGAACGATTCGCGCGACGTGGAAAGCCCCGCCCAGAACCTTTCGGCGGCGTAAAGCGCGCCGGGCCAGATGGTGGGGAACGGGTCGCAGATGGGAGAGAGCGGAGAATGCCTGGCGGGCCCGGCCGCCACCAAACCTTTCAGCGCGCCGGTGTTCTCTGCAGCGTCCGCCCAGAAGTCCACGTTGTCCATCCGCTCGCGGTAATCCGGGGCGTTCGAATGCGGTGCCGAGGCGCCCCGAACGCAGGCACAGCCGTACACGATCAACCCGGCCCTGGCGTATTTTTCCATCGCCGGCAGATGCTCTGCCCTGTATTGGCCCCCCTTCCCTTCAAACATCCGACAGACTACGATGGCTCCCTTCGGCAGCCGCTTGAGTTGATCCGGCGTCGCGTCCCGGAGCATGTCGTCCCAGATCATAGGGACGCGACCCGCCTCATGCAGCAGCCTCCCGATCCGCGCGATGTGCTCCAAAAACAGTCCGACCTCGCCCTTATCCCTGACCGTCTTCGAGCACCTTTCGCACCTGCCGAAAAACGGTGGCCTCCCGCCGCCCACGTGGACGATCTTCGACGACGGGTGGGCTTCGATTATCTCCCTGAGCATCCGCCCGACGAGCCGGTTCGCCTTCTCATCGCTAGGGCATATTTGGTGCGGCATATCCTTGACTTCGCGATATTCAGCGTAGGCTTGATGCTTGAGAATCGGATCGAGATCCTCGATTGTCGAAACCATCGGGATGAGTTCGATCGAATGCGCCGATGCCAAAGCGGACAACCCTTTTATCTGCTCCCTTCCCAGGCAACCTGGTCCCCTCGCTTCAGGCGCACATCCGTAGGCGAATCGGTCGCCGTATTCGATCAGGATCGCGTTGATCTTGTACAGCGCCGCGCGATCGAGCGCGTCCCTCAGGGTCTGGAAGTTCGGGGTCAACCCCCTGAGATCGAAGTGGAGGGCCCTGAACGGGATAAGCGGATAATCCACTATTTTGACCGCCGGCACGCGAGGTCCGTCGGCGACTAGCTGCCTGATGGAACGGGTCGCGTAATGGAATCCGGCTTCGTCAACCGCCGATATGCTGAGACAATGCCCCGCCACGACCAGCTCGTAACCCTGCGCCTTTTCGAGTTGCGTCTCTACGAAAACGCCACGCCGCGCTCGAGATGTCAGCAGGCATCCGTAAGGGGAACGCACAGAAGCCGAGGTCTCGATTTGGTAAGTGGAGCGGCATACATCCCTGAGATCTTCACAAAACTTTTCAGCGAACAGCTTTGTTCCAGGGCTGGCGCGCTTCGATATGAGGAGGGTATCCACTTCGCGGAAATCGAAAATGCCGTGCAGTATCTTCAATTCCTTCGCTTGTGGAACCAGTTGCAACGGCATCTTCGCTACTGCCTCCAGAATTCCCCGCGGACCGGAAATCGTATTGCCGACAGACGGAATTCCGCAAATAGATCGAAGCTGATGGAACCCGGCCGCGAATTCGCTTTTTTAAAAACAGAAACTATACTATAAAAGCTTATCCACATTTTTCAAGGACAGTTAGCATAAGATTCACGAATTTTTCCGGATATTGTTCTATTCCGAATCCTCTGCGCGTTGAGCCGAATCAAGGATAGTGCCAGATGCCTAAGATATCCATGGAATTTCCGCAACTTATAAAGGTTTCGGTTTCCCGTGCCATCAAATTTCGTATTGCCGAACGATTTTGGCCGCAAGACCTTGTTGGGGCTTGAGTTAAATCCTTAAGCTTCACGATACACAATGGGTACTTCGCGATGTTGCTGCGGTTTGCCATTTTGTCTTTAAGTTCGAGCATACAATGATCTCGATTTTGAGATTCCTCTAGGATCCGCCGCTTAGCGGAGAAATCTTGTAACTTGTTTAGAGGAGTCCTGTTCTTAGTGCGTTGAACTAGTTGGGAAGCCAGTACCATTTTTTGAGAGTAATCAGGGGATTGAATCCTGTCTGGGGAACCCGTATGTTCGATCGGAAGGCGCCGCTGTATCCATAACTCATTGTTATGTTGTATGTTACAAGCATAGGGAGCTAGTTCAAGGTATATCCTGCCTTGGGCTTGTTTGTGCACCAGGCGGCGCACGATATGCTTAAGTTTGATAAAAAAGCGGGAATAATCTTGAGTTCCCGATTAGTTTATGAGATTATTTTTGACTAACATGAGTGTTTAGTTGGCGTCACAAAATTCAGAGGTGGAGAATATTCCTCAGAGGCAACTAAACATGAGGAATTCTCTGGATCGTACTTGATTCGAGTAACGGACTCAGGGAGGATTTGGACATGCGGCATCTGGCGGTTGGCATTTTGTTGACGGGTACCGCCGTCGGGGTGGCGGTGTTGTTGGCCGGAAGGCGCGAACCGATCGCGAACGGTCAATCTCCGGCGGTCGCCAGTACCATGGACTCTCATGCGGTTCTTGTGGAGGCGAGAGGAGGTACTGCCGAAACTTCCGGAAGCGGCATGACATTTACATACGTCAACAAACGTGGCGCCTTCGACCTCAAGTGGGAGGAAAGGGATTCCGGCTATGGGGCCGGTACTATGTTGATGGCGCATTCCGTACCGGAGATTTACGGTTCGGGGGTTGTGTCGGAAATAAAGAAAGCCGAGGCCGTGGTCCGGTGGATCCCCGAAGAATGCGCGATAAGAGAGAAGGACCGGCTCGTATCTGAGATCGGCCTGGCGGGCAACGTGGCGGTGGGAAAGGTCTCCGGCCGGTCCGACAGCGTGATGTACCGGGGCACATATGATGGCGTTGACGAGCGATTCACGCTACGGAGTGACGGCGGCATAGAGCACGATATCATCTTGACGAAACGTCCTGCCAACCTTCCCTCTTCGGGAGACCTCGTGTTCTCTGGGCGCCTCGAGATCTCAGGCGGGGCTACGCTATGGGCTGACGGCAAGCAGATAACCGGCAAGGTGAGGACGCGGGGGCCGATCATGGTGAAAGCCCTCGACGGCACGGATGTTGCCTACATGCACGCGCCTGTGGCCTATGATAGGACGGTCGCGGATGAGAATGGTCGTTTTATGGAAGAAAAGTCTCTCCGGACGCCGGGGCACAGCACTTTCCCGGACTACTCGGTCGAGATGCTGGCCGACGGGGGGTACAGGCTGAGCATCAACACTCCGGCGAGCTGGCTGGCGCGGCAGACGGTGGAATACCCTGTGACGATAGACCCGTTCCTGGCGCCTCTGGGGCCGGACGATTTCGGCTATGTAGGCTCGACCGACAACCAGGTGCAGAACATCGCCATTTACGGCTCGAAGGTGCTCGGCCCTGAATTCCCGGGCTGGCAGGGCAACGAGGACGGATTCGTGGTAATCCCTGTCGGCGATCCGCGCATCGCGACCGGCGGCATACCATTCGCCTGGTCTTTCTACGGCATATGGCTCTGCCCCTATTCGATGCCGTGCTGGCCCATACTCGTCCCGCACGTGAACGGCTATCTGCGGGTAGGCATCCCGCCGCCGCCGCCGGCATATTACAAGGACCCGGCTGAGTACCAGAACACGGCCATACCGAGCCATATAACCTTCGCGATCTTCGCCCTATGGGACGACCTCGAGTTCAACTCGTCCGCCTCGGGCGTCTACCTGTTTACGGCGGGGACATTCCCCAGACGGCAGATGATATGGCAATGGCATGACATGGGATTCAGGGGCGTCCCCGGCCACGCCGGCGTGGACTTTTCGATAATACTCAACGAGGGACTTCGCATACGGGACCACACGATCTGGATCCAGTTCGGCAACGGATTCCCCGACCCGGGCCAGGCGACGACAGGCATACAGGACGGCGGCGACGTGGGGATAATGGCTAACTTCAACTCGCCGATAACCTCGCCTGCTCGCGTCGCTTTCAAGGTCAATTCGCCGCCCTTCGCCTGCCCGTGGTTGCATCCGGACTACGAGTCGCTTGTTACGGATTCGATGGGGGCATCAGCGGCATGGGACGGGACATGTCCAAACAGGAGCAATCCTAATATTCCGCGTGTCCTTGTGGCATGCGCGCCGATAAAGCTGAAGTTTGTTGCCAACCGCAGGAATCCGCCAACGTTCTTCGCGGTTGACGAGGACGGGGACACTATAAGTTACAGGTGGAGATTCTGGCATACCAGAGATCTGCCGGACCAAGCTACTGAATCCTATGCTCCGGCGGTCGAGTTCAATTTTACACGGCCCGGGTTGTGGTTTGTTGACCTGACGGTGGCGGATTCGTTCGGCAACACGCCCACAGGGAGATTAGGCACCGATCCGCCCCCGCCTCCATATAGAATACAGGTCCAGGTTTACAAGGCGCCGGTCATAAAGGAAGCCTTCGCAATGCCTTCCGGCGGCGCAGCGCCCCTGAACTGCATCTTCCGAGTCAAGGCATCGCTGGCGGATAACGTGCTTGAGGAAATCCGCCAGAATTCTGTAGCGCCCATAACCTCCGAGGTTACCCGATTCATCTGGGACTTCGGCGACGGATCCCCTACGGTCATCCAGGCCGCCCAGGCCATCGCGCAGAAGAAGGATCCGAGCCACGGGGAATTCG
>CALKMO010000039.1 GCA_937991785.1 uncultured bacterium
CCTACGGATTAGAAATCCGTTGCTCTATCCAGCTGAGCTACGGGGGCGTTTCGCGCCCGCTAGGATTCCCGGGCCGGCCAGTAAAGCCGCGTGCGGCTGCCTTTGCGCCTCAATCCGGCATTCGCGATAGAGCCTACGAAGTCAGGCCCCGCAATGCAGGATACCGCCGTGCGGGGCGACGTCAACGTAACTTGCAGCCTCGCAACGGGTGCATGGCCTTAAACGAGAAGATGTCATGGCGCCCAAGCGGAGAGGACCGGGCGGTTGCGGCAGGCGGCTCGGCAGCGATGTTGCGGCATGCTCCAGTAACGCTCCGCCCCCCGTCCTCGCTCAAATACGCCGCCATCCCGAGCGCGAGCTCCCACAGGCAGACCGCACATGTAAAACAGCCTCCGCTCCATCTCCCCACACGGAACTTCCCCATATTCCCATGTCCTATCTGCGCGCCTGCATGCCGAGAGAGGCGCCATGCAGGCGTTTGAACTGTTTTACAACCGACTCCTCCAGTGCGCCTATGATCGGGCAGATCCTCCAGCCATTGCCCCCAATCGCTCGTCACAAGGAAAAAAAGACAGCCCGGCAGGACAGACACAGATACTTCCGCCGCGTGACCTCCTGCGGCCGGCACGCGTATGGATGACCATCGGGATAGGATCGGGATCGCCAGGATCGGGCGAACCTAAGGCGCGACACCGCAAACAGCGAATTCCCTTCCCCAACAGTCTGCCCCGCATACGGATCGGGAATCAGATCCTCTTTCAGCATAAGAGCTTGCATCTTATTCCCAAGACGCAGGACTTCTTCTTCGCGCTGCTCCAAGGCGATCTGTTGTTCCTGACGGTTCGGGTCGAACAGTTTCCTGAAGGCAACCTTCATCGCGTCGAGAGGCGCCTTATCTTTCCGCTTCTATTCTTCCTTGGACATCGTCGTCACCGTGCCCTTCTCCCAAAAAGCCCTTTTCGGCAAGCCCTATCTGAAAAACGGTTCGAACAAGTCTGTCCGCCAAGCGATGGAAACTTGTTTCCTCGACAGGTTTTTCCGAACCCATTTCGCGACCGATTAGATTGGAGGGCACGCCGAAGGCCCGTCAGATCTCGGTCAGGTGATGACGTATGATCGGCAAGATATCCGGCGGTTCATTCCCGGCCAGCCCTATGATCTTCCGCTCCCGGAGGGCATTTTCCGGAGAGTCGGAAGCGTGGGCTCCGTTTTTCATCAGGTCAGCTCCGTAGTCGCTCCGCACGGTGCCACCGCCGGCCTTTTTCGGATCCGTCGGCCCCAGCACCTCGCGTATTTTGGCCACGGCGTCCACTCCGCGGTACAACAGTGCGAGACACTTGGCCGGTCCGGGCATGTTTTCCTCCGCGCGGGACTTGATCGAAGCGGGGTGGCACCCTGTCATGAACTCCACTATCTTGTTGAACTCGTACTCGGCGTTGTCCTCTTTCAGAACATCGGCCATCTGAGATATCTTGGCGGGGGAGATGTTGAAGCCGAGTTTCGGCGCGAGCTCCTCGCGAATCTTCTTCTCGACAAGGAACTTTAGCCTTTCCGGGAACTCGCGCCTTAGCGGTCCATAAAATTCCCGAGCCTGCGCTACGCTCATGTGTAGGATTTTTGCCCCGACGATGTAGAGCCCCGTTCTGCTAAAGACATCTATGATGTTGCCGGGCCTCGCCGACGGTTTGTTGAAATTTTCCGGCTTCAGGATGACTAATGTCGTCTGCACTCTGGGTTTTTCATTCTCCTCGAAGGGGATTATGTTCTCGAGCACGCCGCCATCCGAAGCCGCGTACTTTGCGAATATTTCAAGTTGCTTGCGGCACGCCTTGCGCGTGACCCCCACAAGCAGGCCCGGCTCGAAGTAATACGTGCCTCCGCCCTCGACAGTAAGATAATCGCCGTATGTTCCGCGTATCGTATCGCCATGCCGGCTGGACCAAGAAAAGGTCCCTGTGACGCGGTGGAGGATCTCTACAGCGTTCTCGCCTTCGAACAGGAGCAAGAGTCCGCGGTTGATTATGCCGCGGCGGTTATTGGGGCGGAGATTGTCGTCAAGGTAGGTTTTCAGGGACTTCAGTATTTCCGGCGTCTCGGCCTCCTTTTCGTCCAGCGTTCCCTTATATTCTTCTATCATCGCGTCCGACGGCGCGTACATCCTGGCTCCGACCAACTCAAGCGATTCGGCGCGCGCCAACAGGCGTGCTATTATGCCCCCGGTGCGGCTTTTTATGAGGTTGTACGGGGTTATGAAAGCGTAGGCCAATTCTTTCGCCACCTCTTGTTCCCTCCCATCTACATTCCGATCGGCCAGCGGTTCGCGTTTCTCTTCAAGAGCGCGTGGATCTGCAAACCATTGGATGCGCTCCCAGAGCCCATTCCGATGGGGCCGTTCCCGCATCCGCCCATCGCGGAACTCCTGACGAAATCTACTTCTTCTCCATAGGAATGTCGTCTAGTCAAATCGAAAAATTGCGGCAAGCCTCCTCGACCTTGCAGCTTAGCATGTTGAGAACTCTTTCCGTCTCTTCTCGCGTTACGTCCATGTATTGCTTGTGGCCTGTAACGGTAAAGTATAACGCCAAGGCGATGCGATCTGTCTTTTCCTTCCATCGCTCCAGCACCCGCATCGCCGCAGCGGCATATATTTTAAGTTGGATTTCATATCTTCGGTAAGAGGTACCGGTCATGTCGGTTTTACCCGTTTCCTCGCTTGCGATTTCGGTTTTGTAATCCACCACCTCCCACACTTTGCGGACTTCATCGAACCAGAGCCGGTCGAGCCTTCCGCGTACCATGAAAGCATTTTTGTGCGACAAGGCGAAGGGCAACTCGGCATAGGAACGCCGGGCCGCAAAGACCGGCTCGAGTGCCTGCTTGGTTTTCAATACTTCACGGCAAATCTCTTCCTCAAGCCTATCCCTATCTACGCGCGGATTCAGTACGGCCCTTGATACTTCGGTGCGGCATGCGCGACGAATAGTTTCCTCCGGTGCCGGAAGCATCCGGGCTACAGCATGAAAGAGCAAGCCGAACTCGACCGGTTCCACTCCCGACGCCCGTTTAGCGGCTGAATGTCTGGATGCCCCGGAACCGTCCATCGCACCGGACTCTGAGATGGTGGAGGGCGCCTGGGAGCCGTTCCCGGTTGATCCGATATCTGCGGGTTTCGCGAAGATCCGCTCAATCTCAGTCGGCGATATGATTATAGGAGCGGCCGTACGCACAGAAGTTGCGATGGAAGAGCTTGGCGCCCGCGATGGGGCTTCCTTATTGTAATCGGCAACAATGCGGATCAGATCCGCGAAGCGTTGGGAATATTCAGGCGGCGACGGCGGATTAATCGCCGCCGGCTCCAAAGGCTTGAACTCAAGTTTGCGCCCTTCGCGATCCGGAAAGACCATCCAATGCCCGATTCTTCCGCGAACGCCCGGCTTCAGATCTTCGATCGAGCGTATCCATTCGGCCGCATCTTCCCCATCGGGATAATGCTCCCGCTGCGACAGGAACAGCGGGACGTAATCGAGCCATCTGACGCCTCGCGATCTAAACTTCCCGGCTGCGCATCCCGCTAGGATCAAAACGTCCGCGGCGCGGGTACAAGCCACGTAGAACAGCCGTTTCGACTCGGCCCCAGTCTTCATCCATCGTATCTCCCTCAGGGCGGAGTAGGCCGGGTTGGGCTCGATGCCCGGATTCCGCCGGATTCCTTTCGCGAGGAGCATCGGGCCGGCGCCGGCGTCCTCTATTATGATCCCATGCTCTATGTCCTCCGCGGTTTCCGCCTCCATTTCCGGAACAGCTGCCACTGGGAATTCCAGCCCCTTTGCCGCGTGTACCGTCATAACCCTGACGCCCCCGACGCCTTCCGGACAGACGGACGCCTCCGGTTCTGCGGCGTCCGCCTCCGAACGCGCCTCGAGCCACGAAACCAACTCGCGCAGACTTCCTCTCCCGGCCCCCTCGCGGATGGCGATCAGATCTAGCAGCTTCTCCAAATTCGCCGCGGCTTGGGCATGTCTGTCAGGATATCCGCAGGCGGCAAGGTATCCTGACCGAGACAACGCCCGACGCAATACCTTTGATACAGGCTCGAACGCCGCCTCTGTCCTACCCGCCTCTATGGTTTCGCGCGCCTCTACGGCGGCCTCGCGATCCTCGGCGGATGCGAAGCCTCCAGCCGAGCATTGCAGCAATCCGTCGTAGAGCGTCCCTGATGCGCCGGCGCTCCTCGAGGCGGCAGCTGCAGCCGTCAATCCGTCCCACGACAAGCCGGCCATCGGGGATAGCAGCCAACCTGCCAGGGCTGAATCTCTGCGAGGGTCGTCGAGGGCGGCCAAAAAGTTCAGACAATCCGTGATCTCTGGCGTGGAGTAGAAGCCCGTCCCCCCGAGCACTGTGTAAGGAAGGCCGAAGCTGCGAAGGGCGGCCAACCAGGCCGCAAGGTTTGTGCGCCTCCTTAGGAGTATCGCCATGTCGTCGGCGGTTACCGGACGGGGCCGCTCAGTCCCGGTCTTGTCCTGGACGAGAATCTCCTCCTTGTTGTCTATCATTTGTCTGAGCCTCGCCGCCACGGCCTCGGCCTGGCGGAAAAGCATGTCCAAGCGGCCGGATCCGCGCTCGCCTTTCTCATCGCCGCCTCTTTCGCCATCCTCTTCCGGAGTTGAACCGGAGGCGGTTCCCCCGGTTCCATCTTCAATTCCTCTTTCGGGCAGGACAAGCAGAAGTTCGACGCGGCCGCCCGTAGCCGACGAGGCGCGCTCAGGAGGCGCCGTTCGCCTCGGTTTGAGGACCTGCGGCCGGGCTTCGTAGGGCCGTCTCGTCTCGCAGCCTTGAGCCGGGGCGAATATCCGTTCGAACACCCGATTTATGATCTCGACCACGTTAGGAAGCGACCTGAAATTTTCCGTCAGGTTCGCCTCTATATATGTGTGGCCGTCCTTGCCGGAGCCACCTTCAGACTTGGCGGCGAGGCGTAGCTGTTCCCGCGCGGCAGCGAAGACGGTTACATCCGCATTGCGGAAACGGAAGATGGATTGTTTTCCGTCTCCGACCAGCATCACGCGGGCCGCGGGGGCGGCGGAGGGGGATCTCGCGGCGGGAGAGTCGAGTTCCCGGCGGATCTGTCCGCCGGATGGCGCCTCGGGCTCCGCGTCGCGAAGCCCGGCCAGCGTTGCGAGGATCTCCCATTGAATCGGGTCCGTGTCCTGGAATTCGTCCACCATTATATGCCGGCACGACGCTGCGCGCCTAGCTCGTTCGTCCCTCGTCAAGAGGTTTCTCGTCAAACGCAGAAGGTCGTCGAAGTCGCAGGCGCCGTCCTTCAGCGCATCGAACTCGCTGCGCGCGATCATGTAGAGGCGGGTCAAGGCTGCCGCCGGTCCGGCCGCTTCGCTCAGGTCCTCGTCGCTCATGGCCAGCAGGGGGAGCGGCCATATGCGTCCGATCATCTCGCCTAGATTGACGTAATGTTGCTCGAATTCCCTCTTGTCTATGCCCGCCCGACTCCACTCCGATTCCGCCCTGCCGGGCAGCTTATTCAGTATCTTCAGTTTTCCGTCTTTCAGGAAGGCCTTGGCCAAAGTTCCGATCGCCGGCGCGAGCACGTACGGCGGTAGCGATGCGTCAGATACGGCACCATCGGCCGCGCGCGGCTGTCCAGGGCCGGCGCAGTTCACAAAACTTAGGAGTAGCCTCGACGGTCCGGCCAGGCCGGCGACAAGTTCTCGAACCCTTGCGTTGCCGGCAGCGAAAGCCTCGCAATTCAGAGACGCGAAATATTTTATCGCATCCCTGACGGCGCATGTTTTTAGGAAATCCTCCGCTTCTTGGCAGCTCAGCGGACATCTCTCCCGCAGAACGCGTTTCGCGGCCTCTTTATCCACACTTCCGCCCTTCGCGGCGCGCACGCAGGCATCGCTCCAGGCATCGGACTGATATCGCTTGGCGAGCATGGCAGCGAGCGTCTCGACAAGGGCCTTCCTGCCCGGCAGAATTCTCGCCGCGGCATCTATATCGTCCCGTTCGGCCTGCCCCCATCGCGATGCTACGCGAGATGCAGCCTCCGCCCGCAGTTCTTCCGCCCTGTCATCCCGGAGGATTTCGAACGCCGGCGGCAGGCCGGATGCGAGCGGATCGCTCCTTAAAATGGACAGGCACAGCGAATGGATCGTCCCTATGCGCGCCTCTGCCATGCCGAGCATCGCAGATGTCCAAAACGGCGACACCTTCCATGCCCGTTCCTCGATCGCCGCCGTTACGCGCGCCTTCAGCTCCGTCGCGGCCGCCGTGGTAAAAGTGACGGCCACGATGCCGCGCACGGCATCAAGCGCTGCTTCCTCCGGGTTCTGTCCGGTCATCTCGGCCTCCATCGCGGCCCTGTCCAATACCGCCACGTATCTTGCTGCCAGCGCCCGCGTCTTGCCCGTTCCGGCTCCGGCCGACATGCACACGTGCGAGGCCGTGTCGAGAGCCTTTTTTTGTTCATCGGTCAGTTCCACTGCCACGCGCATATCTCCTTGACCGTATATGTCCGCCCGGTTGTCTTTTCCGATCGGGCGTGAAGCCCGGTCCGAGACCGTCCCGATCCAGGATCACACATCCCTTTTGGCCAGCTCGCGCAGGACGGACGTCGCGTAAGATCCGGGCGGCAGAGCGAAGCGCACCTCGATTCCTTCCGGAACGATCCTGGCTTCAGGTTCGAAAAGCGGCACGCGCAGCGGGCGGCGCTCGCCGTGCAATCGCCGCGCCCACCGGCCTGCGAAGTTAGCCTGCGCCAAGCCGTACTCGGCCAGGACGGATCTTTCGATCTCCGCCGGCGTTCCCTTGGGCTCGAGCATCTTGGCGCCGAACATCGGGCCTGTGGGGCTGATCTCCAAGGCCGACAGGCGGCCGGCTTCCAGTGCCGGGTCTTCAACCATGAAAACCGCCCCGCGGCCGTGAAGGAAGGCGATATCGCCCGGAAGCAGCGAGTCAAGGCTGCCGATACGCGCCGCAAGGACGCGGTTGAACATCTCGGATTGTGCTGCGTTCAGGTATAGCATGCATAGCCGTTTCGGGAGCCGGCGCATAGCCTTCTCCCACGACGTGCCTCTGGCGGCTGCTTCCAGTACAGCGACCAACCCGGAACCGTCCGGCGGCCTGAGCCGTAAAGCGGCGTCGAGGTCGCCCCTGTCGAAAGCTTCTCTCGACGCCCGTTCCTCCGGAGGATCATCCTCGGACGGACGCCCGAACAGCATGGACGCTGCCTCTCCCGGATCCTGCCTCAGCAACGCCAGGCCGGTCTTCCCCGTGTCCCCGCGGCGGCCGAACCGCTGCGGCCCGAATAGGTTGGGCACGCCGCGCCTGGCCAGCGCATCCAGAAGGCGCCGGCATCTCTCGACCGCCTCGGGCGCGGCCCCCCTTAGCAGTGCGCGGAAACGGTTGCCTTTGAGATGTCCAAGCTTGAGCTTGTTGCGGTGCCTGCCGACGGAAAGCACCCTTACGCCGGGGATCTCGATGCCGGCCAGCTTCTCCTCCGGACAATGCTCGATGGACAGATATTGGCGCGTTACGCCGCGCGCGTCCTTCATCCCCGCGTAGCCTATGTCGTTCTCATTTCGCGACAGAAGCCGTGAAAGCCTGCGCACCGCATCGAGCGTGGATATTCCCCGTTTCTCGATCCATAGGTACGTATGAGTCCCAGCGCCGCAAGGTTCATAGGCCGGTATTTCCTCGACCTCGAAGTCTTCTATCCTCGTCCTGACTTCGCATTCTATCGGCGATATGTCCGACGTAAGGAAAGGCATTTCTGCCGGCATCCGGATCTCTCCTCCGACAACCGACGGGGACGCGACGGCCGATAGACAGGCGGCCTCCTGCCGGTCGCATGCCTTCCCCGACTGGAATATATATATCTATCGCATTAGAGCCGCGCCCGCCAATCCTCGATGCTCCCTCCTTTCGGCCGCGCGGCGAGGCGCGGGACGCGATGCGGCTGGAGGTCAGCGGTCAGCAGAACCATGGGTTTCCTGCCGGCCGCCAGGAATGAAATAAGGGCGGCCGGCGGGAAAGGCGCCGGACGGGGAAAAGAAGGCCGGCCGTCATTCCCTACCCGCCCGACTATTCGGAATTTCTATCAGCCCGCGCTTGGAATCCATAATTTCCGCCACGGCTTCGCATACATCCTCGACCGATAGGGAGGATGTGTTTATTCTGGCGCCGCGCCTCTCCCGGTCAGCCGTCATACGCACCGATGTGTCTGCCCTGATCGCGGCACCGGCGGCGTTCGTCGCCGGCTGACGGCGCACGCGCCTGGCTTCCCTTGAAGCCGAAAGCGTGACCAGGTGCACTCGGCAATCGCGGATCCTGATCCCGGCAAGGAAAAGATCCAGCAGCTCAGGCTCCCAGAACTGCCAGTCCACCACCGCGTCGAACCCCGCGGCAAGCAGATGGTTGACGCACGCGGCTGCAGACGCGAGCGCCACGCCGATGTGCCGGGGATCCGAGCCTCCGCCGGGAAAGAACCCCAGCAGCTTTTCTATTTCGACGTGCGCGCCCCTTTCGAGAGAACGCGCCAGTAAACCGGCCGCCGCGGTCTTGCCTGTAAGGGTCTCGCCTCGCAGGATGATGATGGTTCCAGCCACACGGTGTTCTCCTCGGAGATGCGCGCCCTTCTGCAACGCTTCGCCAGCCGTTCCCTATCGTCAATTATATCACATGGAATATTAGACGGCCGCTCAGATCGCGAAGACCGGAGGCCGTTTCATGGCCGGGACGGACGCCCGGCTCCGGCGATAAGCAGGCCGCCGCCCTCGATTTCGACCGATCCTCTTAGCGATCAACAGCGGAATGGAACGATGAAACCGCTATGATCCGAGGAAGACGCTCGTTACACCGGCCCCCCTCCTACGGGAGAACAAGAGTTATCGCTTTTTGTAGAACTTCTTCATGTCTTCAAGGCTCATCGGCTTGAAGTCGCCTGCGTGTCCGGCCTGTCCGAACGCCTTCATCCGCTCGGACACAACTTTCTTCATCGCCTCGCGGGCCGGGCCAAGGTATTCCCGCGGATCGAACTTTTCGGGCGACTCCGCGAAAACCTGCCGGATAGCGCCTGTGATGGCGAGCCTGCAGTCGGTGTCAACATTGATCTTCCGCACGCCGTTCTTGATGCCGATCTGTATCTCTTCGATAGGCACGCCGAATGTGGGCTTTATCTTCCCGCCGTATTTGTTCACAAGGTCCTGGAGTTCTTTTGGGACGCTGGACGAGCCGTGCATCACCAAGTGGCAGTTCGGCAGCCTCTTGTGGATCTCGAGTATCCTATCCATAGCAAGCACGCTCTTGTCGGGCTTCTTGGAGAACTTGTAGGCCCCGTGGCTGGTTCCTATCGCTACGGCCAAGGCGTCCACACCCGTCCTCTCGACGAATTCCACAGCCTGATCGGGATCGGTAAGATGTTCCTGGCCGCTGCCGCCGGTCCCGTGGCCGTCCTCGATGCCGCCCAGGCATCCCAGCTCGCCCTCGACCGACACTCCCTTATCGTGCGCCATCTTGACTACCTCGGAGGTAACCTTGACGTTGTACTCGAAGGTCGAAGGGGTCTTGCCGTCCGGCATTAGCGAGCCGTCCATCATTACGGAGGTGAACCCCATCTCGATGGCCGACTTGCAGGTTTCCGGCGAGTTGCCGTGATCCTGGTGCAGAACGATCGAGATCTCCGGGTACAGCTCTGCCGCCGCCATCATCAAGTGATACAGGAACCTGTCGTTCGTGTATTTCCTTGCGCCGCGGCTGGCCTGGACTATCACGGGCGAGGCCGTTTCCTTGGCGGCTTCCATTATGGCCTGTATCTGCTCCATGTTGTTGACGTTGAACGCGCCGACGCCGTATCCCTTGGCTGCGGCCTCATCAAGCAGTTGACGCATCGGAACCAGAGGCATGTCGTTTTCTCCTTCTTCCCTAATCCATTCCGTCCGCTGGGCCTTTTGGGGCGCCGGCGCTGCAAAATCCGCGCAAGCGAGCTGCGCGCCCCCGCGCCAGACCGGAACGATTCGCCACGGCGCGCCCAGCCTTTCCTCAATGCGAATAGACTATCGCAGAAACGGCTCTTTTCGGCAAGCGCCATAAGACGATCCAAGATCGCGAAGCAGGCGAATGGACGCGAGCTCCCCTGCCGGTCGCGGCGGCGGGCAAGGGCTATAAATTGCTGCTGGCGGCATGTAAGCGCCGCCGCCCCGCGGCCAGCCTAATCTCCGCTCGAAACGGTTGCTCGCGATCTCCCCTTCGCCCGACGGGTACTGGACCTTGTAAAATCGCCGCGGGCAATAAGGTTGCGGTGACTGGACGGACGGGGAGAATGTTTAAACTATTCGTGGCGATAATCTTTTGCTGCGGCATGATTCTGACATGGAAGCGTCGGCGTAGCGACGGTTGGGCGCCTTTGCGGTTCTCGGACCGCCGCGCTTTTTCGGGAATTGCTGCGTAGGACGGGCGCGGCAACGGGCCGATTTATCGGCGGATATGGTTTTGGGCATTTTCTACGCCGGAGGCGGCGTGCGGAAAAAAAGAATGTTCGCCGATTCCGCGCCCGCAACTTCTTCGGGCAATAGCGGCATAGGCAGCCGGTACGAATCGTATGGGAGACGGACCGGACCAAGGAGGGGCGGGATGAAATATCGCGGCGGTCAAGAATCGGTCTCGTTGCGATCCGGCCTAGGCACCGCTTTCCTCGCTTTAGGATCGTTGGCGTTCGCGGCAGGTTGCTCCATGATTCAGAATCCTGTATGGAACCCGCATGGCAGGCTGGTGGCCTACGTCCGCCACGAGTTCTCGTCTTGGAAGGGCCTTTGGACGGAGCTTTATCTGCTAGACACCGAAGGCGAGGGAACCCTGCTGAAGATCGAGGAAGGGGCGAGGCTGCCGCGATGGTCGCCGGACGGCGCCGTCCTCTACTACGCGGGGGACAGGGATCAGCGAGGGAACTTGACGGCCGTCAAGTCGTACAGCGTGGTCGGGGAAGGGGCCGGTGTGCGGACGGCCGTAGCGACCAAGGTCAAGGGTTCGATCTCCGAACTGATTCCGATCCCCGACGAGAACGGCCGGCAGGCGCTCCTGATCGCTGTCTCGTCCGACGCGAGCGCCCTGTCGCCGGCCAAGCTGTTTTACCACCGCATCGCGGAAAACAAGACGGCGGAGGTTCGGACGGCAGGCGAGGTTCATGGGGCGGCCTTTCTAGAGCCGAGCCGTAAGATCGTTTACAGCGTCCCGCGCACGGATGGCGCGCCCGCAAAGATATTCTGTCAGAAGCTCGAGGCCGGGACTCCCGCGGCGATATTCGCCCCCAGGAGCGAAGGACCGACGGCGGGAGAGCTCAACGCGCCGTTCTTCGTTTGCATGGCCCACCCGGAAGGCCGCCGAATATTCTTCCACTCGCCAGGCGGGCGTTCGATCTGGGCGATGCAGGAGACCGGGGAAGGGCTGCAGGAATTCAGGCTGCCGGAAGGGCCGTGGATTCTTGTAAGCGCCGTTTTCGCCGACGGCGGCAAGTCGCTGGCCTGCACGCTCGGCAGATCCGCTGGGCGGAAGTTCAAGACCTCGGTGCGAAAGCTCCTTATAGATAGCAGCCAGTGGACTAGGGCCGAAGAGGAATGCGAGGGGATCGTCGGCCCTTATATCCCCTGCCCGGCGGCAGGGCCGGCAAAAGGCGCCGTCCACCGCGTCCGGATCGCGCCGTGGGGACTCCAGGGGGCAGCGGGCGGCGAGGAGGATCGGCTGTATCCTGTGACAGGCGAAGAGCACGTTCGGGCTGGAGCCATGCTCATTGGCGCCGGGCGCTTCGGACGCGCGCTGGAGCATTTCGACAAGGCGATGGATGCATCGCCGCCTTACCACGACGAGACGGCCATCGGTAGGTGGAAGGCCAAATCGCATATGGCCATGAAAGATCCGCAGGCGGCTGGACGCGCCTTGATCCAGCATATGTTCAGAGGCGTCCTGACCTCCGGCGGAATCGCTTGGTACCTCGTGCCGGGCTCCTCTTGCCCGTGGGGCGTCGAGGATCCCGAGGACGCGGCCGCGCTGGCGCGCGAGATAGAAGATGTATCGCGCGAGGCTCCAGGAGACCGCAACTTGGACGTTTTGCGCCGGGCGATGGCCGAGCGGATAGCCGGGAGGTCCGAAGCCGCGGCGAAGATATACGCCGGCGCCCTGCCGATGGCTGCCGACGAGATATCCATCGCCGCGATCAAATTCTTCGAGGGGATGGCGCTGTTCGAAGCGGGGCAGTTCGCCGACGCCTCCGACAGGTTCGACACGGCCGCCAGGGCGATCAACCACCCCAAGGCGCCCTACGCCGCGGCGCTGGCGTGCGTGGCGGCACACCTAGAGGGCCGGGCAGACCTCATGCTGAAAGCGGAAGCGGGATTGAAGGCCGCCGCGACCGCCATGAAGGAATCGCCCGTGACGGCCGAGTACCCTGCGTTCCTGGCGGAACTTAAGGCGCAGCCGCGCGACGGGCAGGAGCGAGGCGCAGACGTCGCCGGCCCGGGCGGCGCGAGAGCGTGGGTCGAGGCAGGCGCGAGGCTGATGCCGCGATTCCTGCTTGTTCCGGTCATGAGCAGGGACGCGAAGGGGCAGGACATCGAAAGGCGGCTGCTACTCCAACGGGTCGAGATCTCGACGCTCATGGCGGCCGGACCGGACGGCCACCCCAGGCCGCTGTTACGCGCCGCCGTCCGCATCGCCTCGCCGGCCTTCTCACCGGACGGCCGGACGGTAGGGTTCCTGGCCGAAGGGGACGTGTTTGCGACGGGCAGAGCGCCGGCCGACGTTTGCGCGGTTGACCTTTCGGGGCGCCTGCTCCTCGGCAATATCCGTCTCCTCCAGGCCGGCGCCATACGTTCCAACGCGAAGTATTCGTCTTTCTCCTGGGACGCTCCCGACGCGCTGACCGCCAGGGGGGTCGAATACGATCTGATGGGCATCGAGAAACCTCTGATCAAGGCTTTCTCAGTCGGCGCAGCGGGCAAATGACAAAATAGAGATGTGCGGCCGTGGGGCTGCGGTGCGCGAACCGTTTCCAGCTTGCTTTAAAGTCCGTATGCGAAACGTATCTTTCCGGATGGGAAGGTTCTGTCGGTTCCCGATGAACTCCGGTGCATCTGCGGACCGGGGTTTCCTTTCTCTGCCATGGCATGGGCCGCCGCCCCGGCGCCTTCCCGTTTGCTACTGTCGTCCGGTAACCCTAAGCCTTGCGCCGCCGTTCCTTCGGGGGTAGTTTGGAAATGGAAGGCTGAATAGGCCGGCCGCAAGCCCGGCCGAGAAGCACGCTATGCGGGTCCGGAGCGGACATGAATGGCCTCGCGGGCGGATAACATAGATCAAATGAAGTTCGCCGATTATGCGGTGGAGCGGGGCTACTGCACCCGCGCGCAGGTAGAAGAGTGCCTGGAGGCACAGCAGAAACTCGCTGATATCGGGCTCCCGGAAACGCTCCAGGACATCTTGGTCAAGAAACGATACCTTACAGCGGAACAGGCGCGGGCGGTCGAGAGGGCCGTGCGGGGAGTCAACAGGATCGCCGGATTCGAACTCCTCGAAAAGGTCGGGCAAGGCGGCATGGGCTCCGTATTCCGCGCCCGGCAGATCAATATGGACCGCATAGTCGCCATCAAGATACTGTCGCCAGCGCTGGCGCGCGACAAGAACTATACCGAAAGGTTCATCCGGGAAGCCAGGGCGAGCGCAAGGCTCAATCACCTTAACATCATCCAAGGCATAGATGTCGGCGAGGAAGGCGGCTACTACTATTTCGCGATGGAGTTCGTGGACGGGCCTACGTGCAAGGAGGTTCTGGCAAATGTCGGCAGATACGAAGCAAGGGATGCACTCGAAATCGGCGCGCAGGTGGCCGCCGCCCTCGAACACGCCGCCAGGCACGGCATGATCCACCGCGACATAAAGCCAGACAACATAATGATAGCGCCTGGGGGCATAGCCAAGCTATGCGACCTCGGGCTGGCAAAGAATCTGTACGCAGCGCTCGACGCGGGCCTGACCCAGATAGGGCAGGCGGTCGGGACGCCCGACTACATTTCGCCCGAACAGGCGCAGGGCAAGCCGGACGTAGATATACGGACGGACATATACAGCCTCGGAGCCACTCTCTACCATATGATCCTCGGCCATCCCCTCTTCGACGGCCCGACCTCGGCTGTGATAATGGCCAAGCACGTTACGGACAGCGCCAGGGATCCGCGGGAGGAACGCGAGCTGCCGGACGGCGCGGCCGAGCTCCTCGCCATGATGACGGCCAAGAGGCCCGAAGACCGCCACCGGACACCTGCCGAGGCGCTCGAGGACATCGAGGATATCCTGGACGGAAAGCTTCCGAGGCATGCGCAGCATTTCCGGAAGGAGAGTTCCATCGCGCTTACTTGGAAGGGACCGAGGGTGTACAGGCTGGAACGGCGCGGAACCAGTGCGCGTTCCCAGAGCGTTCGGACAAGGCCGAAGACCGGCGGCCCTACGCAGGCGGTCGACGGAAGCGCCAGGCGTTCCAGGACGGAGGTTGCGCAGGAAGGACGCGAAATCGAATCCGAGTATTGGGATGAAAACCTTCGCCGGGCGCGGCCGGATGTGGGAGACGGACCCGAGAAAAGAGCGAAGACGGGGGCCATGCGCCGATCGGGACGGCACCCTGCGGCAGAGGAACGCGCCAGGGAAGCGCCGGCGGCCGCAAGGCCGCGGTCCACCGCCATCAATAAGATAACCGGGAAGCTTCGCGCCTGGATCGAAGGGCAGGCCGAGGCCGGCGGAGAGGATCGCGGACGACATCCCCGTGCGGATGGAGCGGAAGGATCCAAACCGCCCACCATAGGGGAGGCTGGATCCGGCCCGCGCCAGGATCGCGAGGTACTTTCGGGCGGAGCCGCCGGCGATGAGGAAAGCGGCGAGGATCGCGCCGAACGCCCAAGGCGCACCGGACCAGAGGTTGGCGTAGGGCATCCGCCTCCGATCCGCCCAGCCATGCCCGTCCGGCCTTCGCCGGTCCTATCCAGAATATGTCCTGCGGTCGCCGCCGCTCTCCTGCTGTTCGCCGGCGTATATGCCGCTTATACCGCGGGATCTTCGAGGCCGGTCGAGCCGAGGAACAAGAAACTCGGCGCAGAGACGGCAACGGATTCCGCCTGTCCGATGCCGCCCTCGGAGCATCGGTCGCCGGCGCCGGACAAGGGAGCGGCAGGCGGACTGACAGGCATCGAAGACGGGGCCGCGTCCCTCTTGGCGCGGATCGAGTCCGAGGCGGCGGCGAAAAACTACGACGCCGCCAGAACGCTGCTTGCCGAGTACCGACGAAAATACGAACGCGGACCGCACAGCCGGAACGACGGACTCAGGGTCCAGTCGCTTGCCTTTACGCTGGATGGGGCGGCCTTCGACCTGGCGCCGATATTTCTCGGCAAGGCCCGGCCTGGGCCGGAAGGGAGTGTGCAGATACTTTACGACATGCGCAGGGCAGGAGATTTCATGCCTCGGGAGTGCTGGGCGATCGGGGGGAGCCGCGCGCGCGCAGAGGGGGGAACTGTGGCCGTATCTCCCGTATCGGGAGACGGGCCGTGCGGTATAATGTTCCGAATCCCGCCGGGACGGATGGTGTCGTGGAGCGCTACGTTCTCGCCCGAAGTCGGCTGCGCCGCCGCAGGCCTCGTCCTGTCCACCTCCACAGCCGGGGGACCTGCAGCGCCGCTCGTCGAGGCATTGCTTACGGCGGACGGCAAACTCGTCTTGCGGGCCGGGAAGGAAGAGAAGTCGGCCAAGGGAACGGCCTTGGTCCCGGGCCGGCATACGGCCGTATACTGCGAGTGCGGCGCCGACGGTGCGGTGGCGTTCCGATGCGGTGGGACGAGCGTATCAGTCAAAACCCCCGGCGCCATACCGCAAGGGACAGTCCCGGGGCTGGTTGCTTACAGGGGAGGCATCAGGGTGGAATCGGCGACGCTCGATATCTACCTGGATCCCGCTTGGCGGAAATGGGCGCTCGCCGAGCAGGCAAGGATAGCGAAGATAGAGGAAGCCTTGCGGAAGGAACCCGCGGCGTCAGAACGCGAGCCGGTCGAAGTGACGGTTATATCTGAAGGCCCGGCGTACCTGCTGGTCAACGGCAAGCCGCTACCGGTACCGGTGCCGCGAAAGCCGATGGAGCCGGTGACGGTAGAGGAACAGCTGGCCGCCGGCGATGTGCTCGGCTTGGTTTCAATGGCGCAGGGAGAGAGGAAGGATGCCGGGGCGGTTTACCTAAGCGTGCGGCGGCGCTCGGACGGTTCCTGCCTCGCGACGGACGGCAGATGGGCCGTGCGTTCCAGGAACAGATCGCCGATGGTCTATTCCAACGAAACGGACCGAGGGATTTCCCCAGAATGGGCACCTGCGAGGACCGACACCGTAAGCCCCTCGGTCAAGGGCAGGCAGGCGCCGAATGCAATTGGATCGTTCGTGTGGGGAGAGGGCGAGGCCATCGTGATAAAAAGGGTCATAGGCTGGGATGAATTCGCCAGGCTAGAGCAGAAAAAGGAAAAGTGAAAAGGTGGTGCCGAGCGAATTGGACCGTATCGGATTCAAGACGCGCGTGCGGTCCGGCCGGCCATTTGGCGAAAGGCGATGTCCGCCGGTTGGCAGATCGCCAGCTTCGGAGCCGTGGGTTGCTTCCTTACTCTCCAGCGCGCGGCTGATGCGGCGGCGTTTTTGAAAACCGACGGGAAGCGCGCAGCGCGCGCGAGACTCTAGGGGGGGCCATCCGCATAATCCAAGGCGCGGCGCGCCGCCGTAAGTTATATGCGAAGGCGCCCAAGCGATCCGCGCGGCTGGGACCTGGGCCGCGGATGCTGCATTATTTTGCGCAAGAACGCCGGACGGCAGGTTCTTCATTAGGGAGGGCCATCGTGGACGCAACTACGAATATACCTCGGACTATGCGTTTCGAGGACGGTCGTCTGTTCCTGCTCGATCAGACCAGGCTTCCTGGAGAGACGGCATACATTCCCTGCGAAACTCCGGAAGAGGCGATAGACGCGATAAAGCGGCTTGCCGTTCGGGGGGCCCCTGCAATAGGCTGCGCCGGCGCATACGCCGTAGTCTTGGCAGCGAATCGTATCCCGGCCCCGGACGGGGCGGCGCTTATATCGGCCCTTAAAGCCGCCGCCGAACCGATAGCTTCGGCGAGGCCGACCGCCGCGAATCTTCGATGGGCCGTGGAGCGTATGCTGAAGGCGGCGGAGGGGAAGGAGGGCTTCTCGCCCGGGGAGATTCGCGCCATACTGACAGCGGAGGCAACCAAGATACACGCCGAGGACGCCGAGATGTGCGCGGCGATTGGCCGGAACGGCGCTAGGTTGATCAAAGACGGCGCCCGCGTTTTGACGCATTGCAACGCCGGAGCGTTGGCGACGGGAGGGACCGGAACGGCGCTGGCAGTAATATATGAGGCCGCTGGGAATGGGAAACGGATGGAGGTGTACGCTGACGAGACTAGGCCCCTTCTGCAGGGCGCGCGCATCACGGCGTACGAGCTTAACGCCGCCGGGATCCCCGTCACCGTCCTATGCGACGGCGCGGCCGCCTCGCTCATGGCCGCCTCCTGCGTGGACATCGTCCTCGTCGGAGCCGATCGCATCGCGGCAAACGGCGACGTCGCAAACAAAATAGGCACTCTTCAACTCGCCATCGCGGCCCGATACTACGGAGTGCCATTTTACGTCGCGGCCCCGACCTCCACTTTCGACTTAAGCCTGCCGGACGGTAGCGGCATAAGGATAGAGCATCGGCCCCAGGAAGAAATCGCGACTATAGACGGGCACCGCATCGTACCGGCAGGCGTAATGACGTACAACCCGGCCTTCGACGTCACGCCGGCAGGACTGATATCCGCCATAATAACCGAGCGCGGCGTGCTCGATCCTCCCTACCGGCAAAGCATCGCAGATATGATGCTACGCAAGCAGCCGCCTCCACCTCCCGCCGCCCTCCCGAAACGGCACGGGAAGACGGAGAAGATCGAAGGTTAAAGGTCGCCTATTTGTCCGCTATCTTCGAGGAATACACCGTACCGTCGCGGCAGAAGACAAATAGGCGCCGCCCGGCTGGAGCCAGACGGACCGGCTCGCCGTCAACCTTGAGTTTCCAGAGCATTTGACCAGCGCGGCTTATCGCCCAGACGGTTCCGGCCTGAGCGGCAGCGTAGATGTTGTCGGCGTCTGAGGCGAGGGGACATTCTATCCTCCCCTCGACTTTCTGCGACCATTTCGGACGGAGGTCGGCCGAGATCGCCGTCACCACTCCCCCCGCGGTGGCCACGACCATCAGATCCCCAACAGAAGTCGGTGCGGCCGCATATTCGGCCGGGATTTCGCGGCGGCCGATCCGGGTGCCATCCTTGGGAGAGAACGCCGTCAGCATTCCCGATCTGGACATCGCGACGATGGCTTCAGGCGCGGCGTGAATGCCGAAGAAGTCAGAGATGTCGGCGGGCGAGTTCCAGATCACTCGGCCGTCAAGGAAGTCCACGCAATAAAGGCATGCGTCATACCAGCCGAAGAAGAGCCTGTTGCCTTGGGCCACGATGTTATGAGACGGCCGCGATGCCTCCAGAAGCCTCTTGACCGACGTATTGAACTTGGTCTGCCGCGAAGACAAATCGAGGCATTCGATGCCTGTCGCCGCCAGCGCCACGAGGAACTTGCGGTCGCGGACGATGGAGGTTTCGTATATCAGCGGTTCGGCGATCGGTCCGGACGCAAAAGCCAATTCGGGCGATCCCTCCCCTGTGCGCGGATCCACCCTTAGCACTTTGTCGCGTCCGGTACATACATACAGTACGCCGTCGGAGACGAAAGGCCAAGCGAGCGGGGCGACTTCGCCTCCCCGGCCTCCGCCTGGCCGCTCGCCCAGTTCCTTGCGCCACAGGAGAGCGGGCGGATCGCCGCCCAGCGCCACGAGGTCCGTGCCGTGAACCGAGAACACAGAGTCTCCCATAACCGCCGGCCGGCCGAAGACTTCGCCGCGCACCGCTAAGGCCGCCTCTATTTCTTTGCTCAAATCCACCGCTATGATCGGATTGCGCGGGTTGATTTCCCGTATCTCCTCCGTTTTGTACCCCGCCTTGACCACGCGTATCGTGTGGGGATCCCGCGCGGTCAGCCGGATAGATGCTGGCGTGGCCCCTACCACCCTGCCGTCCACCTCCACTTCGGCCCCCGGCGGAACGGACCGCACCTCGAATGGCAGAGACACCTGCCGGGCTTCCTCCGAATCGGGATACTTCTGGATAAGCAGAAGGAGCCGCTCCCTGGCTCCAGATAGGTCGCCGTCCTTCTCCAATTGCCCGGCGCGGTCCAGGAAGGCTTTTATCTCCTCCTTGGTCGCCTTCAGCGCGGCCAAGCCGGCCGCAGCCCTTCCGACCAACGAGTTTGACGGATAATTCTTTATGAAGCGCTCAAATGCTTGGATCGCCTCGTCCGTCTTCCCCTGTGCAGCGAGCGATGAAGCGGCCTCGAAGACCCGCTTCGCTTCCTCGAGGCGCGCCGCGAGGGCCTTCGACTTCGCCGCCGCATCCTTCGCTTCCGCAGACCCCGGAACGGACTTGCATACCGAATCGTACTCGGCCAAGGCGAGTTCTTCCTGCCCACCCTTTTCCATTTCCCCTGCCCTAGTGATTCGCTTCCGGGCTTCTTCTATCCTTGCCTCCAAGGCGGCTATCCGCTCGCTCACCTTAGCCTTGACCTCTTCGAATGCCCCTTCCTCCAGCATCTTCCGATACGTCCGCATGGCCTCCGTCACGTCCGATATCTCGTTCTTGGCTATTTCGTCCATACGCCGCTGCATCTCGGCCATCTTCTCGTTGCGGATTACTTCGCGAAAGCCGGTGACGAACTTGTCCAAGGCCTTCTTCGGTTCATCGGACAGCGGGACATCCTTGTACCTTTTCTCGATTTCCTCGCAAAGCGAAGCCGCCTCGACCTTCTTGCCGTCGGCCAGCAGCTTTCGCCCCTGCTCGGCGTCGGACAGGGCGCTCAGATCCGCCGATTGCCTCAGAAACTCGCTCTCCTCCTGCATGCGAGCACGGTGTTTCTCCAGCTCCGGAACGTGATCCCGCAACAGCCTGGCCGCCTCAGCGAAATTCTTGCCGGTTACCTCGGTCCGCACCTTAGCCAGGAAATCGTTGAACCGCACCTCGGCTTGTGCGATCCTGATTTTCTCCGGATCCTCGGGCCTGAAGAACGCGAAGTACGAACCGATCCCGCCCCCAATCATCACAATCGCCACGGCGACGAGGGAGGCGATGATCCTTCGCCTCCGCATCTTAGCCATCGCCCCGGTGCGCCTCTTTATCACGGCGGAGCGGGCCTTGCCGGTAAGGTCCTGGGTTGCGGCGGCCTTGCGTTTTTCCAGCTCGGCGATCGCGGCCGCAAGATCCTTTTTTTCATCCGGAGTCATGCTGGAATCGAAATAGCGCGCCGCAAACCGCAACACTCTCTCGGCCTCATCCAGACGCCCCTCGCCAAGATGCAACCTGCCGAGCTTAACGTACATTTCTTTCGGCTGGAGCTGCAAGGCGCCGTCGTCCACCAGTCCGGCGATGATCTTTCCCGTCACGAAGCGTCCAAGGCAGGCCTTCTGCACCATTGCCTCGAAGGTCCTGTCGGAGGCGGCGAGCCTGAGGAGAACCTTTATTTCTTCCTCGACATCCTGGTTGTCCAGCAGTTCGAGGCCCTTTTGCGTAAGGCTGAACAGGGCGCCGGGACCTGGCACGCGCTCTTCTATGGCGGGCCATTCGTCCATACGCCTTGCCGCCTCGAGCAGCACGTTATTGGGGTCTATCCTTAGGCGGATGAACCCGCCGCCCAGGGCCATATTGGAGTCAACCTTTGCGTTGGCCAGGAAGTCGAATTCGCCCTCCTTGATCGTGAATAGGTCGCATATCTCCTCTTCGACCTGGAACTTCAGTGCAGCCTCGATATCCTCCCGGCTGACCAGCCCCATGTCCACCAGGACTTGGCCGAGAAGTCCGCCGGATTCCTTCTGGCGCTCCAACGCCGCTTGAAGGTCCTCTTCCCTGAGCAGCCCGCGCGCTACGAGCAGGTCGCCAAGCATGACACGGGAGCCGGGCCGGGATACTATGGAGATTGAACCGTCCATGATCTCAACGTACCTGACGTCGCCGGGCGCCATTATGCGCAGAAGCCCAGTGGAGTTGCTGCGGGATAGGACCTGGAAGACGTCGGCCAGGTTGACGGTTGCGAGATTTCCCTTAAGCCCCATGTTTCCTGTTTCTCTCGGCTGTACCCTGAAGGACGGGCCGACCCCCTCGGTTCCCGCCCCGGCACGCCTAAGATTAACTTATTGTTGTGCGATGGTGGTGTCAAGGCTATCGCCCATCGGAGCTGGGTTGCGGGTGTACCGCCGGCCGGAGCGAAGCAAGGCATAGCCCAGCCCGAAGGTGCTTGGCTTAGGGGCTCGGGGCATCCCGGCAGCGTTATCGCGCTCGATGCGGCCCCGCGGCGGATATGGATGGACTGCCGTTTTCGGATCGGGTAATCTGAAAGGCGGGCCGGCGCCGCCGGACGCCATCGCGGCCGGCAGCAGCCGCGCGCTTAAAGAACGTACCGCGGGGTTATATCGGAGGGCGGGCACGATGCACGAGCATCCGGCGACTAAGGACGGCAAGAAACCTGTTCCGCATGAGCGCGATATCCGGGACCTGGCGGAATTGAATTCCGGCCCGGTGACGCGCTTCGGCGCCTCGCTGCCGGGGAACCTGCTGCGCGCCTTCGACGGGCAGATCGCCAGGCGCGGCTACGCCAACAGGTCCGAGGCGCTGGGGGATCTGATCCGCGAAAGTCTGATACGCGAATCCTGGGAATCGAGCTCCGGAGAGCATATCGCCACCCTTACCTTGCTGTACGACCACTCCTGCCGCGGACTCCTCCAGCGCATGACCGAACTGCAGCACCACGCCAGCGCGAAAGTGCTATCCTCGCTGCACGTCCACGTTTCCGAAGATATATGCCTGGAGGTGCTCGTCTTTCGCGGAACGGCGGAGGCGGTGCGCCGCGAGGCGGACCGGCTGATCGCCATGCGCGGAGTGCTCCACGGGGAACTCGTAGTGGCCGGCGTCGCGGGGTAAGACGGTAGATGGCGCCGCCGGATATATCGCCATTTCGCACAAAACCCTGAGCGGGAGTGCAAGATCTCTCGGCGTTCGTTCCCGCGGCTCCGGCGCATTCGGCCGCGGCGTCGAACAGCATCCGGACCTGTTCCTGCCAGCCCTCGTGGTTCGGCCTCAAGGGGGCGGGCGGCCCCGACAGGCACAGCAGACATTCCCAAAAATGAAGAAGATCGGTCGGGGATGCGCGGAGGGGCAGCAGAGAAGACGCATCCCCACTTCCCCCGGTTTGCTGGTCTTTCTCGATTTCAGTTCAGGTCTCGATTATCGGCTGAATACAAGGTACAAGGGGCACGGAAACGCCAGATCAAAGACTCCGGCGAGGCACAGTCTCCCAATAGAACGCAGAAACAGGCTCGTACGAACTTCCACATCACCTTCACCGCAGCGTATGCTTTCCTGACCATGGCAAGACCCGGGCCTGCAAGATAAATCCTCAACATCACCAACGCAGCAAACCACAACAACAGCATCGCCTCTTTCACCCGTGCGTTGCGCAGAAAACCTCGCCTGCTTCCCACCAGCTCGTTCAGCTGCTTGAAAACGTTGTTCTCTATCACCCGCCTCAGCAGACTTTTCTGGTGGTCAACCTTGTTGTACGGAGGTGGGACCTCGGTGCCCGCGAGCGGCATCGGGCCGGAGGCATCCTGGCCGGCGGCCTTCATCGCCTCCACCGGTATGATCGGTTTCCGCAGCGTCAGGAACCATCGCCAGTAGCTTTCCGGCGACAGGATGTCCGCCGCTTCAGAAGGCACGCATTCCTTTCCCGGCGCCTCG
>CALKMO010000040.1 GCA_937991785.1 uncultured bacterium
TCCCGACGAATTCGCGCATCGTCCTGCGGCTGGCGAAGAACGCCGTCCGGCTTCCTGCTATAAGGCCGTTAAGCTCATCGTCGGACATCTCGTCGCAAGAATATCTGAATCGCACCGCCGGGACCTCCGCATCCGTACATCCCATGCTCTCGTGTGTATAGCGGTTCACGACGTCCAGTTCCGCGGCCAGGATTTCGTCCACATCCTCTGGACCTATCCGGCCCGCAAGACAGCGCATTTCCTCGTAGTTCTTCCGGCCGGAAGGCTCGATATATTGCCTGTCGGCGCGAATAGGAGGCATGCGCGAGGATGGATTCACGAAAGTTTCCATGCGGCATTTGCGCAGGCGCGGCTTGCCGGCCGCCAAGCCGTCCATCCGATATACGAAGGCCTCGACCGGGCGCGCCGCCTCGCCTCTTTCGCACCTGAGAATTTCGCGGGCGCCCGCCAGCGCGTAGGCCGCCGGTATCCCGAGCGAAAGCAGGAAGGCATAGGCCTCGGCTTCCACGTCGCGGTAACCGCGTGCGGTCCTATCATCACCGCCGACAGGCCTGCGGCGCTGCGATCGCCTGGCCATCCTCCCGCGATCGAACAGACGGTATTCCCAGAAATAGCGCCTGCCCTGGACCGTCGCGCATACGACGCGAGTTCCGAGGTTCTTGGATATCTCCCGGGCCAGGTCCTCATCCGCGGGCAGCTGGAATCCATCGAGGATTGCGCACCAGCCGCATTCCGGAGGAAGCATGACGGCTACCCGGACGAAGCCGTCCGACAACATCCACTCTTCCGGTTCGTCTATGTCCGGCGACAGCTTGCAGTACGTTTCCTCGAAGAACTGCTGCAAGGCCGCTTCCGTCGCCCGCTGGACCGCGGAGAAATCGTCGCAACGGACGAATATCTGTCCTTCGTTTATGCTCACGACTTGGCGCCTTTCCGCCCCTCTCCGCCCGCGGCCGTCCGTGCGATCCCGACGCCCTGCCGCCCGCCAAGCGAGCCCGTGACGCCGCGCAGGTTTCCTGAGTCTGTCCCTCCTGTCGAGATCGGCGCGGGCTCCATCCGGCCAACGGTAAGCGCATGCCTCGGCGCGCGCAACGGCAATTTATCCGCCGTCCCGACCGCGGGCGTCGTCGCCGATCGCGGCTCTGGTTCCGGCGGTGGGCCGAGAGACAAGGGATGGCCGAAGCTTCCGGCAAATGCCGCCGCCCGCCCATCACAGCCTGCCGTTGAGCCAGCAATCGTCGGCTAAGGCGAGAACGCCGGCACAGCGCGAAGACCACATCACGAAACGCTCGTCCGGCCTCTCCCCATGCTCGATCAAGACCTCCAGAGTCTCGCGCGGCAGGATATCCGCGATGCGGTTTCCCCACTCGACGACGGTCACACCGTCGCCCGGTAGAAATTCCTCCGCCCCGAACCCGGCCGCCGCCGCGCCGTCTCGGAGCCGCCATGCGTCCAGATGATAGAGAGGGAGACGTCCGCCCCGATAGATGCGCAGGAGCACGAAGCTAGGGCTGAGGATCGGCTGAACGCATCCCAAGCCGCGAGCCAATCCGCCCGTGAAGACGGTCTTCCCCGCGCCCAAATCTCCTACAAGCGATATGACCGTACCGCCGGCAACGACCCCGGCAAGCTTTTCCGCCATGGCGGCGGTGCGTTCGGGACCGTCGGAGAAAACCCGGCGATGGCGCTGCCGTACGCTCACTTGCGGCGATCTCCCATATCGGAGCGGCGCAGGTGTTCGTATCCGACAGTCGGCATAGGCGTCACGGTCCCGTCGGGTCGGCACAGCAGGATGCCCTTCTCCCGCGCCACGAACCAGCCGATCCGCGTAAGCCGCACGGGCATGTCCCATTCTTTCGTCAATTTCGCGGCGTCCCGCCCCGAGACGGCGAAAAGCAGCTCGTAATCTTCGCCGTCGCCAAGCACGCACTCCATGACCGGCCTTTTCCCGCGGAGGGCCTGGGCGTATGCATCGGCCGAGACGGGCAGCGCGGCCTCCTCGACGACCGCCCCGACTCCGCTCTCGTCGCATATATGGCGCAGGTCGGCGGCAAGGCCGTCGCTGATATCCGTCATGGCCCGCACCACTCCTAGGGACCTGAGCCTCCGAGCCTCGGCGATGCGCGGAACGAACGAAAGATGCCTGCCCGCCAGGGAACCGCCGAGTTCGCCGGTCACGAACAGGGCGTCGCCGGGCGTTGCGCCCTTGCGCAGAAAGGCGCCGCCGCGCGGACCGCGCCCGACTGCGGAAACGGCCACGGTCACCGGCCCGCCCGTCGCCGATATGTCTCCGCCGGCAACGGCGCAGCCGAAACGGCGGCAGCAATCGGCAAGGCCATCGAACATCCGCAGGGCGAAATCCTCGGTGATGTCGCTGCGAATAGCCACCGCCGCGGCGACCGCCACGGGTTCGAACCCCACCGCGGCAATGTCGCTCATGGCGCGCGCGACGGCCTTCCAACCCACCTGTTCCGGCGCGGCAGCGCCTTCGCCGTTAAGGACGAAATGCACCCCTTCGACCACCGAGTCTATTTTGAACGCCGCGTCGTTATCCGCCTTCCATTCGATCACTGCGGCGTCATGGCCCGGCCCGATGCTGACCCATGGATGGCCAGGCGCGCGTTCCCTAAAAGCCTTCAGCAGCGACGATTCGCTCATGACAGGATTCTCTTAGACAGATGGCCGCTTCGCCAGCGACAATTCCATCCTTCCAAAGGCGCGCAGCTCGCCGTGAACCGCAGCTCGGTCCCGCCACCGACCTGCCCAGCATTCCGCGCAACTATACGCCTTACATGGCGAAATGCCTCTATTCATCCGCTGCATGCCCTCTGGGCTTCGCAAGGATACCAGGAAGGGCCGGACCGGCGCAAGCATCGTGCCGGCGTGCGGCGATATTCTATCCCAATTTAATGGGATGCACTATCTACTACCCCCATCATGCCGAGAAAATACTTTTTCTTTTCTTCCGCTCCCCGGCTTGCGGCGCGGCCGTTTCTTGCCTTCCAGCCGTACCGTATGTCCGGCGGCTTAAGGTTTCCGAACCGTCTACACGCGAACGCGCCGCCGCACGCGTCCGCGCAATCCCAACGCACCATCTCCGCTTCCTAGCCTCCCGCGCCGCCTAACCTGCAGTGGCGCAAAATTCGACAGAATCGTTGCGTACCGGGGCATCACCGGAAATAATACGCCGGCCGGGGCGCCCGGGGCGCAAGCCAGTTATTCGGCAGCGTCATACGCCCCGAGCAGTGCCGCTCGTAATCCGCCGCCGTACGGCGGCCGGCGGCCGCGGAAAAGGGAGGGATCCGACGTGGAGATACGAAAGTTCCTCGCAGGATACATGCAAGATCTAAGATCGGCGATGGATTCCCTTGACTTGGGCGACATCGAAAAGCTGATATCGATGGCAGCTGAGGCGCGCGAAAAGGGGCAAAACGTATTCGTGTTCGGCAACGGCGGCAGCGCCGCCACCTCTTCGCACATCGCCGTTGACTTGGGCAAAGGCGCCTCACTGGGCCGAGAGAAGCGATTCAAGGTGATCTCGCTTGCCGACAACGTGCCTTGGATGACGGCGCTGGGCAACGACATCGGGTACGAATCAGTCTTCGCCGAGCAGTTGAAGAACTTCGCGAAAAGGGGCGACCTGGTCGTCGCCATATCCGGCAGCGGCAACTCGCCGAACGTCATCCGCGCCGTCGAGTACGCCAAGGGCGTCGGCTGCCGCACCGTCGGATTGACCGGCTCTCCCGGCGGGAAGCTCAGGGAGTTGGCCGACCTTCCGATCGTCGCGAAATCTTCTCATATGGGCAGGATAGAGGACATGCACCTGATAATCGCCCACATGTTCTGCTACTATTTTATGGAGTCTTAGGATTAGGCGCGCCGCCTCGCGGCGATTCCCAAGATCGGCGCCGGAGCCGAAGAGGCGGCCGCAAGGCAGCGCCGGATCGCAGCGCGACAGGTCCGCGTGCCGGTATCGAAAATCGCCGCCGCCGCTCGTGCCGTACAGGCTGGCGATTCGAGGCGCTCGCTGCGGAAGAAGGCTGCTGCGGAGGATGGGACGCCCGCGCTCCAGCGCGGCGACGAGGGTCCGTCGAAAGGGCTTCAGGATGAGATTTGATACGCAAACGATAATGCGAGAAATGGAGAAACGCCGCGGTTTGGCAGCGGAATTGCTCAAGCGCCTTATACGCGAGGATACCGCCAACCCGCCCGGCAACGAGCACCGCGCCGGGAGGATAGTGGAGGAATTCTTCGCGTCGAGGGACATCTCGTACGAGACGCATTCGAAGGAATCGGGACGGACCAACGTCATCGGCCGGGTCGGTTCCGGAGGCGCGCCGCGCGTTTTCGTCCCATGCCACTTGGACACGGTGCCGCCAGGCGACGGCTGGACCGTTCCGCCTCTGGAGGGGATCGAACGCGGCGGCTACATTTACGGCCGAGGAGCCGTGGATAACAAGGGCGCCCTGGCCGGCACGCTGTGCGCGTGCGACTACCTCAAAAGCGTGGAAAGCTCGTTGAAGGGCACGTTCCTCGCGGCGGGGGTGGCGGACGAGGAATGCGGATCGGGGGCGGGGCTCGAGTTCCTGACTGCATCGAAACTGGTGAACGCCGACATGGCCTGGGTGCCGGATATGTCAAACGGTCTTTCCGTCATATCCGTGGCCGAGAAAGGGCTGCTGGACATCGAGGTCGCCGCACACGGGAAACAGGCGCACGGATCGCGGCCGGAGCTTGGCGTCAACGCCGCGCTTGCCATGGCCGATCTTATGATGCGCACCGAGGGTTGGCTGCCGGGGGGCGCACAGGAGCACCCCCTGCTGAAGAAGCCATCCGTGTGCGTCGGCATGGTGCAGGGCGGCATCGCCTCGAACGTGGTCCCGGCGTTAGCCCGAGCCGTTTTCAACATTCGATACCTGCCCGGGCAGACGGCCGATGGCATACTCGCCGAAATGTCCCGAGCCGCAAGGGCCGTCGAGGCAGCCAGGCCGGGAGTCTCGTTCTCGCTGAAGATAACCCAGGATCTGCCCCCTATCTCAATGGACCCGTCTCACCGCGGCGTCGAAATACTCGCCGGCGCCATATCGGCCGTTACGGGTCGAAGGCCGGCCATAATAGGTGTCGGCGGCACCACGGTTTGCAAGCAGTTGGTACGGGCCGGCATACCTGCGGCGGCATTCGGGCCCGGCGAGGAGGCGCTGGCGCATATGGCCGACGAGCGGATCGAGATCGGCGAAATGGTGCGGTACGCGGCCGTCGTGGCGAGGGCTGCCTTGGATTTCCTGGCGTAGGCAACCGGACCCTCAATGCGCGCCGCTTGGCCCGTAGCATGGGCGGCGGCGCCAAAGCAAGGCGCGCCCGTCGGCTCGTATCAAGCTTGTATCGCATGCGCGCTTGCGGCCGCGGCTGTTGCGCAAACCGCGGGTCATGCGCTAGAATCCGCGAAACCGACAGGACGACGAACGATGCATATCAGATGCCCGGCCTGCAACGAACCCATACCGGTCGGCTCGCTTGCCGATAGGCGTTTCAAGTGTGGCAAGTGCGGCCGGGAATTCGAGGGGAAGCTGCAACCGGTCAAGGTGAGCGTTCGCAGGAAGGGCGAGCCGGCGTCGCCAGGTGCCGCTGGCGCGCCACCGCAAACCTCGCCGTCCCGGCAGGAGCCGCCGTCTCCGGAACCTTCCGCGGCCGTTCTGCCTTCGGCTACCGCCCCCCCACCTCCCCAGGCCGGAGCGTCTGGCGGGTCTCCCCCAACGGGAATTCCCCGCGGGCTTCTTCCATCCGATGGCAGGTTGGAATCCGGTGACCCTGGGAACGACCGCGAAGGGCCGGCTGACGAAAATATGCCCACAATGGACGCCATTCCCGTACCGAGCGCCGAGGCGGCGAAATCTGCGAGGGGCGGCCCGGGGCTAGTCCCCGCCGACGCTCCGGACCGGCCAGCCCTTTCATCCGACGCCCCGCCGCTGAAGCCGCAGGCGCAGGCCGCCGGGCCGCCTTCCGGACGCCGTCCCTCCGCGCGCAAAACCGGCAGACAGCCGGCGATCGAAGGCACGCGGCCGGCGCAGTACATAGGGCCGTATCTGGTGCTGGAGGAAATAAGCCGTGGCGGCATGGGCATCGTCTACAAGGCCATGGATCTCCAGCTCAAGCGCCACGTGGCGATCAAGGTGCTTATCCAGGGGCCGGGCTCGCTGCCGGAGGATGTCCAAAGGTTCCAGCGCGAAGCGGAAGCCGCCGCGCGGTTGCGGCATCCGAACATAGTGCCGATCCACTCGGTCGGCGTCCACGAGGGCCGCCCGTACCTGGTGATGGACTTCATCGAGGGAAAGACGGTCAAGCGGATGATCGAGGAAGGCGAAATAACGCCCAGGTTGGCGCTGTCCATAACCGAGCAGGTCAGCGAGGCGCTCCACTACGCTCACAGGAACGGCGTGGTGCACAGGGATGTCAAGCCGGCCAACATAATGGTGGATCGCAACGGTACAGCCCACGTGATGGACTTCGGGCTGGCGAAACGGGTGGACGAGCAGGACCTGGCCCTCACGAAAACCGGCACCACTATGGGGACTCCCGCCTACATGTCGCCGGAGCAGGCCCAAGGCAACCTGGCCGCGATAGACGCGCAGAGCGACGTCTACAGCATAGGCGCCGTGCTCTACGAGATGTTGACCGGCCGCCCGCCCTTCGAGGGCTCTACCACCATGGCCGTCCTGCTGCGCGTCATCGAGGAAGACCCCAAGTCGCCCAGAAAGCTCAACCCCCGCATACACAAGGACATCGAGACGATATGCCTCAGGGCGATGGAGAAGGACAAGGCGCGCCGCTACCCGTCCGCGTGGCACCTGGCGGAGGACATCCGGCGGTTCAACGCGGGCGAGGTGATCCTGGCGGCGCCGATCGGTCCGTTCAGGCGATTCGCGCGGAAAGTCCTGAAGCGGATCGAGCTTGCGATCGCCGCCGCGGCGGCCGTCCTGATCCTGGCCGGAACGATTTCGTATGCGGTCTACAGGGGCCATGCCGACCGCGTCGAGTCTCGCCTGGAGCGGGAGCGCCGCGTCGCGCGCGAAATGGCCGCCGGCCGGGAGGCGATCGAAAGGGCCGCCTCCGCCATGCGCGGTCTCGACCCTACGCCGCATCGTATGGACGACAAGCTGTTCGCCGGCATAAACGAGGCCCTCGACGATGCCGAGGGGTACTTCCGGGCCGCCCAGGCGCTCGACCCGTCTTCGGAAGAAGCCTCGCGGGCTATCGAGTCGGTCCGGACCATGCGGCGCACAGCCTCAGTGAAAAAGCTGCTCGTGTACGGCTACGGGTTCATGGAGAGCGTTCCGCCGAACTATGCGGGCGCCGTGGTCGTATTCAGGCTGGCGCTCGACGCCGATCCGGAGAACGCCGAGGCCGCGCGGCAGCTTCGTGAGGCGCTCGGTATACGCAAGGCCGCGATCGAATCGGACCCGCCGGGCGCCAAGGCATGGCTCAGCCCGCTCGACGTCGAGGATTCCCTGCTGGGACAGGGCGACCTCGGCAAAGAATTTCCCCAGGAGCTGGGCAAGACTCCGCTCTCGCTTTCGCTGCCGCCAGGCACTTACCGCGTAGTCCTCGAGACGCCGGACGATAAGAAGACCCGGCACGAGTTTCCTCTGGAGATGGTTCGCAAGGACGACGGGCTGCTTTCGGCCAGGCTTTCTGGCCCGCACGAGAACATGGTCCTGGTGCAGGGCGGGCAGGTCGTGGGACCGGCTGGCGAGAACATGGCGACGGGGGATTTTTACATAGACAGGTACGAATATCCCAACAGGCTAGGCGATATCCCGAAGACCGAAGTGTCACGCATCGAAGCCGCGGCCATGTGCGAGCGCGCCGGCAAGAAGCTCTGCACCATTGCCCAGTGGCTCCGCGCCTGCTCAGGGCCTCACGGGACCAGGTACCCATACGGCGACGTCTACGTGCCGAACGCCTGCGCCTCCGGCTTCGACCAAGAGATGCGGCGCACACCTTTCAAGTCCGGATCTTTCGCCCGGTGCAGGACTCCGCACGGCGTATACGATATGGTCGGGAACGTCTCGGAGTGGACCGAGGGCGCCGAGGGCGAACCGTCAATCCGCGGCGGCTCCTGGCTTGATCCAACCAACCGCCCCCTCCTTACCGCCTCGTGCCGCGCAGACACATACCAGAAACCCGAAGATAGGGACTTCAAGGTCGGATTCCGATGCTGCATCCCGATATCCGAAGCGGAGAAAAAACCCTGAGGGCGCGACTTCCGCCACCGGCCGCGGCCATTCGCCGCCATAGGCATCGCCGGGCCGATTCCCGCGCCCGGACCGGCCGCGAGGGCGATATGCCTCCCGCTCCAGGGCAATTCGGCCTCGACTCGCAGACCCATGCGCGATAGATGCCGTCCGGGCGCTCGAAGACTACACCCCGCGTCCTCCGCATCCCGGCGGCGGGATCCGCATGCCGCCCATGAGCCTGAAGGCGCAAAGACCGGCTCCGGCGCCGAACGAATCGAAGCGCAATTCGATGCAACCCGGCGTTGACGGCTTGTCCTGAACGGCTATAGTTTTGGGGCCTGCGCGGCATCGGCGCGCGCGGGACACGGGCGATGCGATAAGGGAAGCGGAATAACAAAACGAGGGGAGACCATGTCCGACGAGACGAAACCGGAAACGGAAACGGGAGAAACAGGGACCGGGACGAAACCCGAGACTGCGCCGGCGGCGAATCCCGAAACGGGAGCCGGCGCTAAACCCGAAGCCGGAACGGCGGCGGGCGAACAAAAGGCCGCGGCGGAACAGCAGGCGCCTCAGCCAACCCAGGATAAAAAGCCTGCGGAAGCGGGCAAGCCGGAAACCCGGCAGCCGCCGAAGACCAGCCCGAAGGCGGAGAAGATAAAGGCCGAAGTGGCGAAGCGGGAGGAAATCCTGCGAAAACTGCTCGCGGAATCTAAAAAACCATCCTCAGCCGAGGTCCGTGCCGCCAGGAAGAAACTGAAGCGCGCCCAGCGAAAGCTCAACGATGAACTGATACGGATCGGTGCCAAGAAGCGCCCGGTCAAGGGCAAGGCTGCCGCGGCCGAAGGCGAAAAGAAATCCTGACTCCCGCTTCGAAGCGGTTCCCGGCAAAAAAATCGGGCGACCGATCCGAAAGCCGACTGTGAGATCCGCGATATGCGGGCTGGCAGGTTGAAGGCGGATGCAGACTTCAGGGCGCTTTGCCGCCCTTCTCGCTTTTCTTCATCGGGGCCTCGAATATCTTCGCGGCGTTTTTATCCATGCGCGAGGCGAAGATTTCCTGGGCGTTCGAGTGGAAAAGGGCGATCTTTAGGGCCGGGTCGTATGCGACCGACAGGTTGATGGACGAATACGGCTTGTCGTTGATCCTCTCCTGCCCGTCTCCGAAAGGCATGGCGATACCGATCCACCTGGCGTTCTCGATGTCGTAAGCGAGGTTCCCCGTTTCTCCGCCGGCGCCCCTGGTCCGCCCGGCGTTCAGGAGCACGTCCAGCTCCGGGATGTAGACCGTGTCCCGCATCCATATGTTTTCCGGGACGCCCGGAGCGGAATGCCTTTCCATGCGGCCGGTCTTCATGTCGTAACGCAGCATTGGGCTTCCGTTATGGGCAAGCCACAGACAGTCGCGCTTCGAATCGTAGCATATGCCGCCGGTGTCGCCGTAGGCGCCTCCGGGCTTCTCGCCGTCCAGCGGGAGTTTGTTCCATTTCCCGGCAGCGGCGTCGAAAAGGTACAGGGCGCCGGCTGCCCAGCATACCGCCCCTTTCGGGGTATCGGCGAGGGCGCAGTTGAGCTCGCCGACCTGGCACGGCAGCGGCGCCGGAGGATATTCCCATTCCCGCTTCGCGGGGTCGTATACCCACGTGGCGCCGCGGATGCAGTACACGCACTTGCCCGACGCCGGGTCGAACGCCGCCGCGCCCCACAGGTGGGTGGGCACGGTCGGCCGGTTGCGGAACGTCTGGTTGAAGAACGCCTTGAAACTGGCGTTGGCGTACGGATACTCCTCACCGTAACCGCAGCTCCAAGCCGCCGTCCGCACGCTGTAATGCGCCACGTCGTTGAAGTGCGCCCCGCTGTGCCCGCCGCCGAAGGAAATCCACTGGTGGCGCACCGTGTCGTACGGGCAAGTGCCCCAGGGGTGCGAGTTCGGGGGTTTCGGCGGCTTCGGCATGGGGGTCCAGCAATTGGACGGCAGGTCCTTCAATAGTTTCGCCACAGCCTCCGGGTCCGGCTTCACCGCGCGATCGTAGTCGGATGGAGTATCGAAGACGGAGGCGACAGTCCCGGGCGGGACACCCGCCTTTTCCCGCCCAGCGTCAGGGGCGCTCGGATCTACCCTCATACCCCACGTTACCCTGGATTCGGTCTTTCTCGGATTCGAGCATATCGCCACCAGGACGTCGTTGGCATCGGCATCGCCGCGCGCATCGAGCGGTGATTCCCTGGATGGGTTGGCAAGCAGCTTCCATTCGTCCGCGTCCACGTCGTACGTCCAGAGATCCTGCGGCGGCCTGGCGTTTCCATGCGGGATGTTGTAGCCGGCATGGAACGGGGTTGCGCCGTACAGCACGATCCTGCCGCTCCTGGGGAGCCACGCCATGATGTGGCCGGCGCGCGGGGCCGGGGAAATCTTCGGCCACCGCTGCTCCCACGAGCGCGCCCTGCAGTCGTAGACCCAGGTGTCGGCCAGGTACCCATCGAACCTGCAGCCTCCGAAGAGCACGATCTTATCCTTGCCGTAACAAGTGACCGCCGGCGAGGCGGCGCGGCCGCGAGGTTCGACGTCCAGGGCCATGCATGCGCGTTCCGCCGTCGCCACCGCCGCCTCGCCCTCCAACAACATCCCGGCCGATACGCCGCCTTTGACATCCGAAGCCAGCTTCCTTAACATTGCGGCCGCCTTCTCGAGCGCCTCGCCGGCCGCCGCCGCCGCCTTGCGTTCGCGCCCCTCCAGAGCGGCCCCCTTCGCCGCGGCTAGCAGCTTTTCGAGAGCTGCGGCGGCCTCCGCGCCGCGCGCCGCCAGGTCCTGCTTCGATTCCGCATCGCTCTCAACCATGTAGAACCTGTTCCTGCATGCGTTCACGAACGCCGCGGCGGCCGCGCGCGCCGCCTCCGCCCCGGCCCCGAGCTCTCGCATCGTCACCGACCCGAGGGCGAGCTTTTTCCATTGCCCGACGGCCGGCGAGAAGGTCCATGTCCCGGGCGTACCGCCCGACTCGTCGCTAGTGCCCCCCACGAACACGAATTCCTTGTTGACGGGATCCCACGCCATCGAGCCGTAGAGGAGCCAGGAATTACGTCCCTTGCTGAACCCCGGAACCTTCAGATCCTCCCACCGCCACGTGGCGGTATCCAGGCGTATCGTGGTGTCGAACAAGTACGCGTAGAACTTTCCGTCGTCGGAGCATCGCGCCGACTGGTGGAAGAAGCCGGGATCCCATTCGTAAGGATTAAGACCGCGGATCAACCTTGGGACCCCGTTGGCGTCGGCCTTGAGAGGCAGATCGTTCACACGGAACGAAACGCCCGGGGCGTCGGAAGGTCCGGTTCCGTTCTTGTAGGGAGCGCCGGCCGGATGGGCGTTTCTCCACCGGCCCTCCGCCGCGTCGAAGACCTCGGTGTCGAAATGCGCCGGCCCCTTCGGCACTCCTCCGCTCGCGACAAACCTGCCGCATCCCGGATCGAAATGGAACATCGGCCAGGCGCGCGCCCCGGTCCGTTCCTCGGTAAGCATCACCCACGTATTTGGCGGAGCGTCCTTGAGCTTTGGGTTGACAGGAGCTGCCGCCTCTCCAGCCTCCCCCGCTACCAAGAACGCCGCGGCCTGGACCAAGAGCGCGGCGGAGCGGAGCAGCCGTCTCCCAAAAACGCCGGGTTTCATGTCCGTCCCCTCCCTTCATTTGCCCCACGCCTCCGATCCAGCGCCTTCGCGCGGCGAGGATAAGGCGGCGGATTCTTCGCCGCATCCGGGAGGCGATCGACCTCCTCGGCTGGATAAGAAGAGACTGGGCAAACTGCAGGGGGGGCCGCGCGATCATCCGCCGGAAGCTGTCAGCGCAAAGATAGTCGCTTTATCTTTCCCTTCCGTTATCTCGGTAATCTGCGATTTCCCCCCCGCCGACACGGTTACGGTCTGTTTCCCTACTTCCTCCTTGCCCTTATAGAACGAGAGAGCGACCTTCACCTTGTCGCCGGCGATCCCCTTTATGGCGACTCGCACGGTGTATCCGTCGAATTCGCAATCCGCCGACTCCTTCGACCCCAGCGTCAGAGTCTTTCTGCCGGCCGTTTTATACTTTGCGTACTTGAAGGCGAGCAGGTCGCCGGCGAATTTTCTGCATCCCTCGTCGGTCTCAATGGCGTCGCCTTTTTTCTCGCCCTCCGCGGCTATCGCGACGACCTCGATGGCAGTCTTGTCCATGCCGATCGCCGATGACGAAACCATGATCCCCAAAGCCCCGATTACGTGCAACATTTCACCGACCTCCATTCCCTTGTCCCGCTTAGCCTAGTCGCGCACCCCGCGGTTCGGCCCCGCGGCCGCGCGCACAAAAAGGCCATGCCGAAAAGCCGCAAGGTCTCGGTCCGTAACGGTCGCGCAGGATCCGCAGAAGCCAAGGTCCGAACTGGCCCCCGCGCCGCGATTCGCATTCCCGAACCGTCCGGCCAACTGCCGCAACCCGCAACACCGGGGATCCGCCGGCACGGCTCCGCCTCGGATGGCGTTCGGACGAACGGCGGCGCGAGTGTACGCCGGTAATTTCTTCCCGCAAGAGCCGGCTCCGGCATCGAACGAACCGCGCCTAGGGTGCCGCGCCCGAATCCGGCCTTCAGCATCGAGAATCTACATGCGGCCGCTCACTCGAGTCCGCCGCAGACAATCCCCGCAGGTACCGGGGGAACGGGGCGGCGGTTCACTGCTTTAGTACGAAGCATACCACGGGTGGAGATTCTCCCTCCGCATCATCCTTGCCTCGACGGCGCACGATCAGTTGGTAGCGCGGCGAGACCGCCTCGGCCTCGTCTTCGTCGAAAGCTTCAGCCGCGGAGCCTTTCGAGGGGCCGGGGTCCTGCGGTTGGGGCATGAGGCTGAGCGTTATCGCCGCGCAAGCCGCGGCGAGCAGGCCGGCCGCGAGCTGCCAACGCGAGGCGGCCGGACGGTGCGCCGGCGGCGCGGCTCTCGGGATCGCAGCGCGATCCTCCGCGGCGGCGCCTTTCTCCCCTGAAGATGCGACCGTCCGCGAGGCGATGTTCGACCACACGCGCGCCCAACGGCCATCATCAACCACCGGGACCGGGAATGCCTCGGCAGCCCTCGCCGCGTCGCCAAGGCTCAACGGAACGCAGCCGTCCGCGCTCGCCGCGACTCCCGCCGCCCTCCCTACGCCTGCCGCATCCTCACCGCCTGTCGCGCCCTTGGCGGCCGCGGCATCCCCGGCGTCCAAAGCGGCAGCCGCCGCGCCGCTTGCGCCCTTCCCGCCCATGCGTCGCCGGAGGACATCCAGCGCCGCATCAAAACACTCCTCCGCCATCTCTGGCACGGGCACATGCGGCGCCGCGGCGTCGAGAAAACCGAAGGCGGCCAGGTCGCGCCGGCAGGATTCGCACCGCGCCAGGTGCGCATCTACGACCTGGCGGTCGGAAGCGGATATCTCCCCATCGGCATACGCCGACAGGTATGGACCGATCCCAGCGCAGGAGGCCTCCCCTCCGCCGTTTATACGGGGCATGGCAGGTACGTTTTCGAATTCGGCGACCATGTCCCGTTCTCCCGTACCCCCGGCACCGGCGGACTCGTCGTCCGCCAGTATCTTACTCGTCAGCCCGGCCGATAACGGCACTGCCCCTCGATCCTTCCGACGATGTGAGGCTTCAGCAGTTCCTGAAGCTTCTTCCTGGCGTAGTGCAGCCGCGACATCACCGTCCCTATGCTGCAATTCATCGCCTGAGCCACCTCGCGGTAGGTCATATTTTCCACCGCGTGAAGCATGAATACGGTCCTTTGGCTCTCCGGCAGCTCGCCGAGCGCTTCCCAAAGCGCGGCGGCGAACTCGGAATCCGCGGCCTCGCTCGCCGGCCCCGCCGCCCCGTCCGGCGGGACCGCGACCTTTCCGGCCGTGTCCTCTCCGTCCCCGATGTCCTCCTCCAGGCTCATCTCGCCCGCCCTGCGCCTGCGCCTGAGCGCGTCTATCGCCAGATTGACCGCTATCCTGCGCAGCCAGGGGAATAACCTCTCTCCCTCCTTCAGCGAGCCCAGGCTTTCGTAGGCCTTTATGAAGGTCTCCTGAACCACGTCGAGGGCGGCGTCCTCGTGCCTCAGAATCCTGAACGCCGCCGCGAACACGCCCTGGCGGTACTTTACGAACAGGCGTTCGAAGGCCCCGGTATCGCCCTTCAGGACGCCGGCAACCAAGTCGCCGTCCCCTGCCGATCCTGCTTCCGCGGAACGGCCTCCATTACGGTACGGCGGCCGCGCGCTCATGATGCGCCTCCCGCTGCCGGACTGGAGACGGGATAAGCCGCCACCCGCGGGAAGGGCCCGCGCGGCCCCGCTTTTGCGACGAACGCGTCCAGCGGACTATTTTCCGGATTTTCCTCCATGATCCAAAAATCTCCCACCGGTCCGTCGCACCTCGGAATCGCCCGTCGCTCCCATCCGTCGTCGCTGGAGTGCCGTCGAACCCCCAACAAGCCTCCGTCGTCATAACGTGCCATAGGATATCCCAACATATGGGGCTGCCTTCGATCCCAGACCCAACATGCGGGTGCGGGGACGGTCGCAGGACTTCTCCCGAAGGGGGTTCCCATCATCGTTCGCGCCCCTTGAGCACGAGCGTGCCGCATATCAGGTCATGCGGAGCCCTCCGGTCCGGGTCGAAAAAGAACCATATCCAGCCGGGGACAAGCGCCCATTTGGTCGCCGCCCGCAGGAGGATCGCGTGCGGGGAGGGAGGCCTGCCGTCGTATCGCAGGATCGTCAGGATGACCAGTTTCTTGCCGATGGAACCTCCGCAAAGTATCTGCAGTACGGCATCGTTCAGAAATGCCAGCGCAGCGAACAGGATCGGCACCATAAGCGGCCTGGTTACCCATTCCGGAAGCGCTCCCTGCGTACCGAGCAGCAGGAAAATTCCGACGACCAGCAGCATGGCGGTTATGTCTATGAAGGCGGCGAGCCCGCGGAGCGAAAAGTCGGCCCGCGGCCATGCGCTTACAACTCCAACTTCCTGCCGGACTCTTTCGGATGCCCTGGACCGCAGACGTTCCGCCGCCGCCATCGCCGCCTCGCGGTTGACGTTCCACCCTTCCATGCCTCCGACCTGCCCGGCCGCCGCCGGCAGCGCCGCGAACGGAACAGGAGGCGGAACTGACGGCAGCTTCGGCGGCTGACGGTCCGCTACGGCGGCCGCCGCCGGCGCGGCTGTCTTCGGTTCCGTCCCGGCTCCTCCCTTCGGCCGGATAGCCTCTGATGCCCCCGCCTCCTTTTGGCCGCCTTCTCCCGCCCCCGGAGACTTCCCGGCCGCTCCGGCATCGGGACGCGGTATGCGGATGAGCTTGTTACACTTCGGGCATCTCCCGGTCCTCTTTTTTACCCCTGCAGGGACGAGCATACGCTTGCCGCAGGGGCATGTGAGCTTGTAAGCGGTTTTACCGTCAGGAGTTTTGACCTCCTGGGTGTGGGCGGGGGCTACAGGCCGTTCCTTTCCCGTTTCGAGCTTGGAAGGATCGAAGGAACCGGCGGGCGGGGCGGAAGCCGAATGGCCGGATGGGGCGGCCCCTTCTTCCTCCGGTTCCGGCTCGTCCTCGCCTTCCAGCTTTATGGGGTCGGCCTCGGGCATCGCGGCCGCGGCAGCATCCCGCCGCTCGGAACGGGGATGCGGAGACTTCTCGCCGCCGCCGGCGGAAGCCACGGCGGCCCCGCCGCCCAGAGGAGGAGCAATATCCTTCAGCAGCATAGGAATCATTTTTGAATCTTGCTGCCTTTCGGCCGCCGAACCGTCTGCAGAGGACGGCAGGCCCCCGCTCCCCGGATACGACGCGCCCGGCTGAGCGCCTTGAGAACCGGCGGCAACGCCGACGGCCGAACCAGATGCCGGAGGAGAGGCGGAAGTCGCATCAGCTGGGGCCGTCGCGGGATGGGGCCGATCGGCACCGGGCGGAGGCGCCACAAAAGAAGCTGCTGCCGACGCCATATCGGCC
>CALKMO010000041.1 GCA_937991785.1 uncultured bacterium
GATGGAGAAGGCGGGAATGGCCGGCGGAGGGGTGGCGCTGAGGGTCAGGAACGTCAGGACCGGCGTAGTGACGGTCGAGGTCGAGACCCCGGCGATGATGCAAGAGATAAAATCGTTTTTGAGAAACGACATCCTGAAGGCTCTTAATGATGCCGGGATTAACGCCAGGGAATTGCGCGTCAGGCTGGCATCGGGACGTCCGGGAAGCGATGGAAGGTGCGAGGAGAAAAGATGACGGAGGCGATTTCGAAGCCGGGCGAGGCGGGCGCTGGCGGCAACGGCTACAGCGCCGAGGATATCAAAGTCCTAGACGGTCTGGAGGCCGTAAGGAAACGCCCCGCCATGTATATAGGCGATACCGGCGAAAGAGGGCTCCATCACCTTGTATACGAGGCGGTTGACAACGCCGTGGACGAACACCTCGCCGGCCGCTGCAAGACCATTAAGTTGACGCTTTACCGCGACGGGTCGGTGTCGGTTGAGGATGACGGCGGCGGGATACCGGTGGAGATGCATCCGGAGGAAGGGGTCTCGGCGCTCGAGGTGGTGATGACGCGAGTGCACGCCGGGGGTAAATTCGAGAAAAAAGGCTATAAGGTATCGGGAGGGCTCCACGGGGTCGGCGTCAAGTGCTCGAATGCGCTGTCCGAGTGGTGCGAGGTGGAGGTTAGGAGGGATGGGGGCCGCTGGATCCAGAAATATTCCCGCGGCGTAGCGCTAGGCCCGGTTGCCAAAGTCGGCGACGCGGCCGGAACAGGCACAAAAATACGCTTCCTCCCAGATAAGGAGATATTTCGCGAGACGGTTTTTAAATACGATACGCTTTCCAAGCGGATGCGCGAGATTGCGTTTCTCAATCCCGGCTTGTCCGTGTACATCAACGACGAGCGTACAGGCAAGACCGAGCATTTCCGATATCCGCAGGGTATCAAGGCTTTTGTCGAGCACCTTAACGCCGCCAGGGTGCCAATACATAAGGAAGCGATATATATCGAAAGGAATCGCAAGGATTCCCCGTCCGGGATCGGCGTCAGGGTAGCGATGCAGTGGAACGACGGTTATGCGGAACAGATATTCTCGTTTTGCAACAACATACATACGATCGAAGGCGGGACTCACCTGTCCGGCTTCAAGACGGCCCTGACTAGGACGCTGAACAACTACGCGAAGGCCAACAACTTGCTGAAGGAGAAGGACCCGCCGCTAACGGGCGAAGACCTGCGCGAAGGGTTGACGGCGATACTGGCCGTCGAGGTTCCGGAACCGCAGTTCGAGGGACAAACCAAGACCAAGCTCGGCAACTCCGATGTCGAGGGAGAGGTCAGCGCCCTGGTCGGCGACGCCCTCGCCAGATACCTAGAGGAGAACCCCGCCAGCGCCAAGGCGGTGGTCCAGAAAGCGATCCAGGCCGCCGTGGCAAGGGAGGCGGCGAGGAAAGCGCGGGAGCTGGCGCGACGCAAGGGCGCCTTCGCGTCCGGCAACCTTCCGGAAAAGTTGGCGGAGTGCCAATCTAAGGACGTCGAGGAGACCGAGCTTTTCCTGGTGGAAGGCGACTCGGCGGGAGGCTCGGCTGTCGGCGGCCGAGACAGGAAGATTCAGGCCATACTCCCGCTGAGAGGCAAGATACTGAACGTCGAAAAGGCGCGGCTGGACAAGATACTGTCCAACGAGGAGATCTCAACGATAATAACCGCCATAGGGACCGGCGTGGGCGACGAATTCGACATGAGCAGGCTAAGATACGGCAAGATCATAATCATGACTGATGCCGATGTTGACGGTTCGCACATTCGAACCTTGCTGCTCACGTTCTTTTACCGCCAGATGCCTAGGCTCATATGGGACGGCGAGGGGAGTAAACCGCGGATATACGTAGCACAGCCGCCGCTGTTCTGCGTCAGGCGAGGGAAGTCAGTCACCTATGTCCGGGACGAGGAGGAGATGAAAAACGCCCTATTGAAGTTGGGGATGCAGGGAGCGCGGCTGGAGGCGCGGGGACGCGTTTCCGAAATAGAAGGCGCAGACCTGGAAGCCCTGTGCGAAACATTGATGCGGCTGGAGGGCGTGCGCGAGTCATTGAAGAAGAAGGGGATCCCGTTCGAAGAGTACCTGCGGCAGGAGGACGAAGGCAGGTACCCGCCATGGCGGGTGGCGGCCGTCGAAGAAGACGGGTACTTCATGACCGAGGAGGACGCTGACAGGTTCCTGGCCGAGAAGCTAGAGTCCGTCGGCAAGGGCGCATCCGCGGAAGGCGGCGGCGCGAACGGGGATCCGGAGACCGTGAACGGAAGGTCCGTGGCGCACGGGCGACCGGGCGCGGGAACCGAAGGGAGCGGCGAGGAATCGAACGGCGCCGCCGGGCCGGGCGTCATGGAAGAGGCCATAGAGGAGCTAAGCGGCGCCGCCGACGGCGGAGCCGGGGTTATGTTCGGCATCTACAAGCAGCACTTGTCCGAAGCGGACATCCTCGTGGCCCTCCTCGACGAACTGGCCCGATTCGGCTTCCGAGTGCGGGATTGCCTGCCGGCTGCGGAACCGGAAGGCGCGTACAAGTTCGTCATCCGAGAGCCCGGAGGAGAAATCCAAGCGGCATCCTTGCTGGAGGTATTGGAAAAGATACGCGAAATCGGCAAGCGCGGCATGGACATCCAGCGCTACAAGGGACTGGGCGAAATGGATGCCGAGGAGCTGTGGGAGACGACCATGAATCCCGCCACCCGCACGCTGCTCCGAGTGAGGTTGGAAGACGCATACAAGGCAGACGACATGTTCAAGGTCCTGATGGGGGAGCAAGTCGCCGCGCGAAGGGCTTTCATCGAGGCACACGCCCTGGAAATCGGCCAGCTTGACGTGTAGACCGTCCGCCACGGTCCGCAGTCATATGCCGGGAATGGGTCGGTCGCCGGGTGGCGGAACCTTAGCGGGAATCGATCGGATCGGCCCGGTCGGCGAACGTCGCCGCGCTACGCTGGCATATCCCGGGATCTTCCCAGCCGTTACGATCATTTGCCCTTCGCCGAGGACCTATCGCCCCAAGCCGGCACGGGGCGGCCTTTTATTATCGCGCCCATATCAGGCGCCTTGCCTTCGAACCCGTCGGTCACTCCCGGTATGGCCGCGCCCTTGTTGCACGGAGATGCTCGCTCGGCAAGGGCCGGCACATATAGCTTCGATATCTCAGTCAGGTAGCTTTCTCCCAGCTCTATTCGCTCGGCAAACGGATCCTCCTCGCAAATTATGTCTCCTTCGTGCCGCCGCGTCAGACCGCTGAAGACCGGCGATGTCGGCTTCAGCTTCTCTCGCGCAGCAGCGAGGTTCGGAAACGATCCGCCCGATTTTGTCCACCATACGGCCTTGTCCGGATACCATGCATTGTGATCGAAATCCACGAAGTCCTGGCCGCTGGATTCTATCGCCAGCAGATTCCCCGGCCCGCGGTAGATAAGGATGTTGTTCCTATACCCCCAGGCTACCAGGGGGCCGTTGTCGAACTGGACCCAGCCCCACCCTGCACCGCTCTTGCATCCCTCGGTTCTCACCACTGTATTGTTGTACAGGAAAAACCCAGTGTTCCTATTGTTCAGTTTGTACGGGGCACGACCAACGTTTATTGCGATGTTTCTGAAGGCGAAGGCCGGCCCGCCATGTATGGGATCGAAGGAGACAAGGGTCATCGAATTGTGGATCCGGTTGTCGTAGAAGGTTATGTTGCGCACGCCGTAGTCACCCTCGAAGGCGTCGTCTCCCGTCATCCTTATGTCGTTGCGGTAGAAATGCACGCCTACGTTCTGCGCGCCGGCGATCACCGCCAGCGAATCGCCGAAGCCCGACAGCGTATTGTTGAACGCGGCATTTCCCCTGCCCGGTATGCGGATACCGTCGTCGTTCCACGTCCTGTTGGTCTCGATGAAGTCCTTCTCCCATACGTTGTTCCCGGTCAGCGTGTTGTCGTATATCAAGAGCTGCTCCGGATTGCCTGATGCGACGATACCCATATCCACGCCCGATATGGTTACGTTCCGCACGGTCACGCGCTTCTGCTGTTTCCCGCCGTTCCAGAAGTTTATGCCGTGGGAGCTCGCTGCGGTACCCGAGTCCGTCTTTGATCCCTCGATCGTCAAGTTCTCGATCATGACGTCGGAGACGTCCAGGATCTGGATTACTATGCCGGTCGGATCCTTGAGGATCACGCCGTCCCTGGTTTCACCCATGATGACTACAGGCTTGTCCTCGGTCCCGCCCTTTTTGATCTGTAGCTTGTCCACCACATAAGTTCCGTTGGCGAATTGGATCACGTCTCCGGGTTGGGCGGAATCGAGGGCTGCCTGCACTTGGGCGATCGTGGCCCCGGCCTCCACCTTCTTTGTAGGCGGACCTGAGGGACCGGGCAGCGGCCGCGTGGAGGCCGACAGGGTCTTGACGACCGAAGTCTCTCCGAGTTTCACCGTTGCCTCGACCTCGTAAGCCGTCCCGGGTTCGAGGTCCCATATGACGCCAGCGAAGGCGTCGGCCGGTTTCCTGCCTTCCGTGTTGGCCGGCCTGATCCTGTGGAGCGGATGCCCGACGCGCCATTCCCCTCCGCCGGCCTTGCGGTATCGTACGGTCGCAACGGCCGCCGCGTCCAGCTCGCCGGTAACCGGAATATAAAGCGATATCTGCTCAGGCGTCGGCGGGCCGTCGTGGATCATGTCTCCGAGCGGCAGCTCGCCGGAAACCGCCGCCAAGCCACATGCGGCGACCCATGCCGCCACCGCTAACGGAACCGCCGCGCGCCAGTCCATGTCGAAGTCCCTCCTTCCGACGCCTATACGCCGCGCCCGCCCGGTCCAAGCCGGTATCTGCGGACTGCACGGCGCGGGGAACCCGCCGCCCGCGACCCTTCCGCGATCAGAATCCGACCGATAGGCTTATCCCGCCGAATATGTTGTCGTCGTGCCGCATGGCGTGGCGTATGCATTTATCGAGCAGCGTTGACCAGTGGAAGACAGGCTTTATCGTAACGTAGCTGCCGATCCGCAGTGGCAGGGCAGCGGTCAATTGCAGGTCTGTGAACGCGGCCCGAGCGTTGCCTGTCCGCGCCTTTTCGTGCTTCGGCGTGCCCCAGCCCATCATGTCGCCGCGGAAGTAGTAGTAGGCGTTATGCGAGTGAGATCCCCAGCCGACGGAGGCACCGAGGCCGAGCGACAGCCCGGCCCAATCCACGGGCCGCCACGCCTCCTCCTCGGCGTATATCGAGAGGTTGGCGTACGTCCCCTTCACCTGGTTTATGTCCTGGAAGACCTTTATCCGCGGGGCCCCCATGACGTTGAGACCTATCGCCGCATACGCCTCCGTGGTGGCCGGATCGTCCGTGTGGGCCCCGATGTCCGGCCGTGTGTAGTGCGTGACGCCAGCGGAATAATTGATCTTTTTCCATGCGCCAGAGTAGTCCAAAGTATAGTCAATTTCGGTTATCTCCCTCTCGGCATAGTTTTCGTCCGTCAGATCCATGCTGGCCCACACCGACGCGGTCAGCCCGCGGAAGGATACAGAGGCCGCAGGCTGCGCGACATACTCGGGGCTTACGACTATTCCTCTGCGGACGTACTTAGTCAGGCACGAAACCTCCACCGAGGCGGAAAGGAGTTTCTTTTCCTGTTTTTGATGCGCCGGCTCCCTATCCTCGCCGGCACCGGCCGACAGCAACGTCAAGGAAAGGGCGGCCGCAAAAAACGCCATCGCGCATAACTTCCGATTCCCCATAATCAGATCCCCCGTATTATTGTACCGCGCCGCCTCGTCGGGCGTCTGGCGCGCTTGCACTGACAACGGCGCCTCAGCCATGCCCCAGCCGAGACCACGATTATCGCCGCGGCCGTGACGCCCGGATATGTTCTCGTCGGCGGCCAGTACCGGATGCCGCTCCCGACGATGGTGCGGATCGCGCTGACCCCAAGCAATCCCGAGCGCGATTATATCCCGCCCGCGGGTTTTCGAAGCGAAAAATAATGCGGACCGCCGGGGGCGGGATCCTGGCGAATGACCGTAATGTCAAAGGCATGCGGAAGGAACCAGGCGATTGCGGCCGGCGGTTCGGTGCGCAGGGAAACGCCTCTTCCCTTCAACTTCAATCTTTCCTTCGATATCGCCATAACCGTGCCATCCTCAAAAAAGCTCATAGGGTGAGTCGAGACTGCGGCCGCAAGTTCCAATGGCATCAGGAGCAACGCCCTACTGAACAAAATCCTTTTCGAAAAAACTTGCTGCAAGCCATTGTTTTGACGATATTTGCAATCCTAAGCCTTATGCTGGTACAGGTCTCGACACGGAGGGCCTCTAAGTTTTCGTAAAATCAGTATCCAAAACGGCATATGTCCATCACTAACTTTAGGGAGCATTGCAATGAACGGCGATTGCAAGAACATACACGCCATGCTGTCCGCTTACGCGGTCGGCGATGCGAGCGATGCCGAGACAGAGGCCGTTCGGCTGCACAGGGGTGTTTGCGAGGCCGCCCGCGCGGACCTTAGAGAAATCCGATGCATCATGGAAATGCTGCCGCCCGCGCCTGATATGTCGGAAGATGCCTTGGAGCGGTTGCGGGTAGCGGTACGGGAGTTGACGGCCCAGGAGGCGTCCGAGTCCGATAGGGCATGGTTGGAAGCTTGCGCCGCGGAAGTTTCCGGAAGAAGCCTGAAGGAATTACGGCGCAGGGTTCGAGATGCCCTTCAGCCCGCCGGGGCCAAGGTTGCGACTTCTAGAAGGGCATCCTCTTCGCGGCATTCAGCCGCGCCGAGCGTTTACGTCCCGATTGCCGAACAGAGCGACAGGCCGAGGCGCTTATCGCTGCTGTTGGCGGCTTCGGCTGCCGCAATGGCTGTGATCGTCGCCGGCGCATGGTACGCGGTTTCTGGCAGCGGGGGCAATAAGGTGGGGCGCGAGGCGGTGTCGCCGAAGGAGATCGCGAAAGGGCAATATACGGCCGTCGAGCCGTCAGATGGAGGCTCCGGGACCTACGATGGGTTGCGGCGGGGGAGCGATGGCGATCATTCAGAGCGAGCAAAGGAAAGTACGAGGGCGGCGGATGATAGGGAAGAACCCGGCGCATCGCGGATGCACGGGGGAGAGAAGGCCTCGAGCAAGTCGGATGCTCCGGTCAAGGAGGATGCTCGAGACGCAGAGGGCGGCGAAGGGGTTGGCGGGGCTGAACGCATCATGCCCGACAGGAAGGAGCCGGCGCGCGTGCCGGCGGCAGGAGACGAGGGCGCACGCAATACCGGCGCGGGGAGGGCCAAGCCCGGAAACGAAGACCGGCGAGGAGATGGTGGCGGCAAGCGCCCGGACACTGATCCGCATCGCGGCGTAGAACCCATCCCTGCTCCGCACGGCGGGGCTGCAATCGTGGTGGACAGACCGGTTGAAGCGCCTCGGTCGCGGGATTGGGCGGCCGCGCCCGCCGACGGAAAGGAGTTCGTTCCCTCCGAGGTCCCGGTCCAGCCGGCGGCAGCGTCGCTGGTGGTCGGGGCGGTCATCGGCGGGATGGCCATCTTCGCAGACGGCAACTGGCGCGATCTGAAGGCGGGGGAAAATCTCCCGGCGACGGCAAGGATCTCGACCGGCGAGAACTCCCGCGGCGCGGTAGCTGTCCCCGGATGCGGCGTCCTTTATCTCAACCAAGCTACGCGTCTTTCTATAGCGCTCGACGCCGGGAAACTTACCGTATCGATCGAAGGGGGGCACTTCGCTTATGCTTCGGCGGACAAATCGTCTCCGCTCCCGGTCGCGATCCTTTCGGCGGCGGGGCGCATCGAGATGCCCCAGGGCGAGATCGAGGCCGCGATCCTCGCTCCGGGCGACCGCCTCCGCCTCGTTCTTCTCAAGGGAACCGCGACAATCTTCGGGCGATTCAAAGCGACCGGCATTTCCGTAGGCAAGATGGCCCTGGTCAAGGCCGGCGAGCAGCCGGACATTCAGGATGCTCCGGAGATCGCATTGCAGCGCGCCTGGCGGGCCGACATTAGGGTGCCGACCCAATATCTATCGAAAGATCCAGCGGTACCGCTCGAAAAAAGCGGCAGAAAAAAAGCCGGCGGCGGCCGTGGGGCGGCGACCGCCCCTTACGCGGCCAAGGCCTCATCCAGGCTCGTTACCGCATCGGTTTCGGACAGCACGAAGAAACAATAACCTAAGCCGTAATCCTGAAGGGCTTTGTTGCATAAAAGGCATAAGACCTTGCCAAACAAAAAGTTATAACGCAGGCTCGCGGTAAATGCTTTTCCGTTCAACTCATTGTTTTGAATAGAGTTATGGCGCGAATTACGTAACAAAGCCATCCTGAAGCATAAAACGCGATGCATCGCGGCGTGCGGACGCACCGGCGCGGCCCGTGCCTTATATCCGAATCTCCCCGACGCCGCCGGCGAATCTGTGGCAATGCACCCAAGGGGGCATCCTTTATAGCTTAGGGAAGCACCCTCTTACCGGACCCTTCCTTGTTTTGGCGCATTACTGGGTCGCCGCCACGCGCCCATGAAGAAAAACGCGATACCGGGCTTTGCGTCGGCCGCCGAGGAAGGTTTCGCCGAGCGCCATGAAAAAACTCAATGCATCGCTCGTTTTTGACGATCTTAAGAGAACGGCGCGGCGCGGAGGGAGGGAATCTGAGATGAACCGCGGATTCGATCCTGAGCTTGCGCTGAGAGAAGCTGAAGGGATGTTAAAAGCCCTCGTTAATCGCTTGTGCCTGCCAGCGCGGGTCTTGGATTCGGAGCGTCGCGTCCTTTACGAAAACGGGTCGCGGTCTGCGAGAATGGACTCGCATGAGATGCCCGGCCGCTGCGGGCACGGCGACGTTGCGCTTCCGGGGCGCGGATGTCCGTACTGCGAGATAGAGAGACAGATGCGAGCTGGGGTCTCGAAGGAGATGAGAACGAGGTTGGCGGGCTTGGACTGTCTGCTGAGGTTCGAACCTGTTCCTGGCGAGGACGGGACAGTGGCCGTTGTGGATGCGATTCTCATGCCACGGACTGGCTGACAACGTGATAACCGAACTCCGAGAAAACCTGCCTTGGCCGGCCGCCTTCCGGCGCAACAGGAACGCCTGGCTAGCATCGGGCATACTTATCGTATCCGGAATGGCCGGTTACGCTTCGGTGTTGCTTATCGCCGGATCCTCCCATGCCTCAGCAGGCGCCGGCAAATCTTTGGGCGCGACTGCGCCTGCAGCGCGGTCCTCGAGCTGTATATCCGAACCGGCACCGGCATCCGCTTCATCCGTCGCTGCGTTTCGCTTCGAGTCGTGGATCGTGTCGGTGGCCTCGCCAGGCGAAGATTTTTCCGGAGCATACGAAAGCGGCGATCTGCTTTTCATTCCCCCACGCACGGCTTTCAAAGTTACGGCCTCGCCGATCGGTTCCGCAACCCTTAGGCCGGCGCCGGGATGGCTGGCCGCCGGAGGGCGGTGGAGTGAAGGACGCATTCCAGGCGAGGACGTGTTCGAAAGTCCGTCTAAGGCGGGACTTTACGCAATGGAATCCGTTCCGCCGAAGGAAGGAGGGACGCCGCCTTCGCTTCGCGTCTTCGTAATGCTTGAAGCAAACATGTCCCGGGAACCTAAGGGAGGCACGAAGGTCTCGGTTGCCGGAAAGTCGCTGGGCGCCTATCTTAACCCAGCATCGTCGGGCATCGTAAAAGTGCGGGATAACCCGCAGCTCTACAAACCTCCGCGATTCTTCGCGTTCATAGATACTGCCGTCGAAAACGAGCCGCTTATCGCTCCGAGCGCCGAAGGAATGCCGCGTTCGATCTCCTTCGGCCAGGCGATCGGGTTCATCGATCGCTACGAGGGAAGCAGGAAGATACATACTACCGAACGCCATACCAACTTGTTCGCGCCTTCCAGACCTCTGTATCTTAAGCTCGCCCGCCTAGGCGAGGCGTTGGCCAGGCAGGGTATCCGATTCCGCGCATGGGCCGTCAACTCCGGCTTCCGCAGTCCTCTCTACAACGCTTCCATAGGCGGGGCGGCCTTCAGCAGGCATTGCTACGGCGACGCCGCCGATATTATTATAGACGAAGACGGAGACCGCCGGATGGACGACCTGAACGGAGACGGCAGAGTGGATAAAAACGACGTCCTGGCGATTGCCGAAACGTGCCGGAGACTGGAACTGGAAGGTTTAGTAAAACCCGGCGGAATAGGGGTTTATGAATGCAAGGGCGACCAATCCGTAGGGGCGTTCGTCCACGTTGATGCGCGGGGGCTGCCGGCGCGCTGGGGATACGCCTTTGAGGGCAGGCGGAAGATCTTTTTCCGTTGGTGGCCGAAATCCGATCCGGGCGATGTTGACGAGTCCGAGTGATGTCAGTAAGCGCTAAATTCAGAACGCAACGTTTGAGATTATGGTCGGCTTTGTTGCATAAAAGATACAAGGCGTCGCCAAACAGATATACGTTTTCGCTTAAATCCTTGTTGTACATATAGTTATGAACCGGTTGCGCTGTAGTTCGCATTAAAGTTAGATTGAGGGAGAAAGGCTTTGTTGCGTAATTCTCGCCATAACTCTATTCGAAGCAATGAGTTGAGCGAAAAAGCATTTGCCGCGAGCCTGCGTTATAACTTTTTGTTTGGCAAGGTCTTATGTCTTTTATGCAACAAAGCCATGCCGCGGCAGATATCCAAGCGCGCACACAAAAACCGGGTGGGAAATCGAGAAAAACGGCGTTCCTGCGTGGAGGTGCTCACTATGAAGCTTTGAGGTAAAGCCACCCCGCCGAAGCAGAAATTCCTCTCTCGTCCGCAGACAGCGCAACCGGCTCTCACCAAATCTCCTGGAATTGTTTCCTTTCTTGCTCCGATGTATACTAGTGGATAGGAATTTCCTAATGGCGTGGGATGATGAGGCAAGGAAGCCGAGGGAGGAGGAAACATGCCTGTCGAAATCCAGATCGAGTACCAAGGGGACCTCAGGTGCGTCGCGAAACATGTCCCATCGGGTCAGACGATAGTGACTGACGCGCCGGTGGATAACGGCGGCAAGGGCGAGGCTTTTTCGCCGACCGACCTTTTGGCGGCAGCCTACGGCACGTGCATCGCTACGATCATGGCGCTTGTAGCGAAGCGCAACGGAGTGGACATCAAGGGCGCCACGGTTCGCGTAGATAAGCACATGGCCGCCGCCCCGTCGCGTCGCATCGGGTCGCTGGATGTCACCTTCACGCTGCCGCCGGGCCTGAACATCTCGGACACAGACAAGCGAAAGTTCGAAGCGGCGGCGAGGGCTTGCCCGGTCCATGAGAGCTTGCATCCTGACGTCAAGTTAAACGTGAAATTTGTATATCTGTAGCGCACACCGGCGTTTGAGCCGGAGGAGCGCCGTAGAACCCGGGGCGTAGGGCTTGCGGCTTAGGACGAATCGGGCCGTATGGATATTCGTCTTTTACATGCCACAGAGCTTGAGGCTTATCCTGTGGCCGCGATTTCTCGGGCCGGATGGCTTCATTCGCCCAGCAGGCGCATTCGCAACCATTCGCGAGAAAGGGTTCCGCCCATCTTTATGGCGTAGATGCGCACGCTCCCGGACGCAGGCGCCCCTTCCGCTTCCGGCGACAGATTCGTTCCGCGATGCGAGATCCAAGCAAAGCCGGGTCCGATGCCAGGGGATTCGATCGCGGCGATGCCCCTCCCATCCACCGAGAAGATCGTGCGGGCGTCCGCGCCCCGACCCTTCGCCTCCAGCCTCAACGCGTAGCGGGTCTTCGACTGGAATTCGAATTCGACCTTGGCGCGGCGCACGATACGTCCCCCGGACCTTACGCAAAGCTCGCCGCCTATCTCATTTTCGAACGATACGCCGTTGCCGGCCCGGTCGGCGAGCAGTCCGAACGCAGGCGGTTTTCCGCCGCCGCATTCGACCGTGATCTCGATGAATCCTTCCTTTTCGAAGACGGCAGGATGACGGTAGAGGGCGCCCGAAGCGAGTGCGAAATATCCTTCGCGCGCCTCCATCCCTCGCTTTCTTTCCTCCTCCACGAAATCCATGCCGTCGCCTTGGCGATCTCCACGGTAGGATATCTCGATCGCCGGACCGGAAGGTGAATGCGATATTACGCGCGAGGCGCCGCGGAAGAGCGGAGTGATCTCCGCGTCCGTCACCAAGTCGTACCTCCAATGCCCGGCCGTCGCTGCCGGTTTCTCCGGCTCTGGCGGCACCTTGCGATCGCTCCAGACGCGCAGACCTTGTCCCGCCTCTAGACGTTCCGTCCCGACGCCTCTGCCGCGGTCCACCTCGGCCCTTCCTCGAATTACGGTGACGGTGGATTCCATTCCCTTGCCGGTCTCCAGCGCCTCCACATACAACGACCCCTCCGACGTCCGGATCTCCGCCTCGCTCGTGCGTACGACCCACGGTCCCTCGCCCGCCGGAGCGTCGGGCGAAGCCCCCACCTCAACATACGCCGCCCCGCGCCGCAGAAACACCACGCCTCGAGTCCCGCGTTCCGGTGCGTCCAAGCGGACTCGGGAGGATGGGCCGAGGAAAATGTTGGCCCCTCCGACGCATGCCAGCCGAGCGAAGCCCTCGCTGGACGTTTCGATCATATCGCCTTCCCTAATGATCTCTCCTTTTCCTGCCGGTTCCCAAGGGAGGCTTCGCCGCGCGACTAATCGTCGCGTTTCTCCTACGGCGATCTCGACCATGGCCCTTTCCTTCGCCGGTCCAGGCGCTAAGGGCTGGCGGTATAAGATGATGGCGGCCAATGCCATAAGGCCGGCTGCGAGTATCCCGAGCACGCCGAACGAAAACGACGCGGCTTTCCTCGCTTGGGCTGCATCCCGATCCGCTTCGCGCAGCCTCCTGGCTTCGCGCTGCGCCTGCCTCGCCTCGTACTTCAGGCGCTTCTCCGGAGGCATCGCCTCTACAATCTTCCGCGATTCAACCGCCGCCAAGGCGCGCGTCCGACTGCTGGCATCCTCCGACGGCCGCACCTCCTGTATGGCGGCGATCGCCGCCAACGCCCTCCCGGTGCCTTTCAGCTCCCGATAAGTTGCCGCGCACGACGTGCAGGCGCCGAGATGCTCCCGCACCTGCGCCGCCCGATCCTCGGGCAGTTCGTTCAGTAGAAAGTCGGCCAAAAACTCCGAACACTCCTCGCAGTTCATATCCCGACCCGCCTCTTCATATTATCTTCGGAAGCCTTCGCCGGGCCGCCGATCCCGTTACGCGCCTTCTCAGCCTACGCAGTTCGCGCCGTCGCGCGATAGGCTCCATTCCAGTCTGCCTCCTCTGCCTTGCGCCCCTTTCGCTTGAGAACCCGCCTTCCCCTATTCCCCCCCCGGCCTTCCGGACTTCCTCGGCACTTCCCCGATTCCCTCAGCGCCTTATCGGATCCAAGCGCATTGTCCCTTGCCCGAACAGATTGTGCCTCCGCTTCCACGTCCTCCTCCTACAGCAGATCCTTCATGGCTTTCCTGATCCTCTCTATCGCCAAATGCAGCCGACTTCGCACCGTACCGACGGGAACGCCGACGATCTCGCTTATCTCTCTGTATTTTAGTCCCTGGAATCTGTGGAGGATAAGTATTTCCCTTTCGAGTTCGGGGAGATCGTTCAGGGCATTGACTAGCCGCCTTTCGCACTCCTCGGAGAGTATATGGTCTAGAGGTTCGGCGGTTCTTGCCTTCAAAGAATCTCCTATCTTCAAGGGATTCTCGCTGCCCTTGCCGGATTCTCTTACGGAAACCTCCAGGCTGACCGTGGGATGGCGAGAAATGTACCTTAGTTCGTTTTTGCAGAGGTTTCGGACGATGGTATAGAACCATGTCGAGAAGGAACGCGGGTATTTGTAATTCTCGGCTTCCTTGAATATCCGCAGGAACGCCTCCTGGGTCAACGCCTCGGTTCGCGAATAGTCTCCTATCATGCGGTGAATAAAGGACATGACAGGGCCCGAGTAGCGAGAGTACAGGATGTCGAACGCCTCCATGTCCGCTTCCTGGCAGAGCTTCATCAGCTCCTCGTCCGGAAGCGTAGCCGGGTCAACCTCTTCGATCTCGCCGGCGTCGCCCGCATCCGCCGGGCGCGATTCCTCCGGCGGCGCCGGGAGGTTTTCTCGTCCGAACCTCCTTTCGCTACCGGTTACGCCCATGTAGGGATCTCCGCCAAGGCCTCTTTCCGCCAGCGGCGGCCATCCTATGCGCGGGAACGATCCGCAGCCCCTCCGCCGCGCCGCCTCATAGATCCCCGCTGCGGATTTCACGCCGGCCGTCCGAGCCATTCCGGCCTTTCCACTTCGGCTTTGATCCCCACTCGGCGGTCGCAGCCGAGGCCGGCGGGCCCGCACCCTCCACCCATTATTGCGGAACTTGCTGCGGATGCCAGTTCAGCGATACATCGGCGGGCGGCCGGACGGCCGCATCGCGCAACGTTTGGAATCTGCAAAGACCGGAATGTTGTATGGGCGACATCTGCACAAAGAGCGCGTCGGTCGCTTATTATGACCAGAGTCGGGGATCATAAGGCAATCGGTGCTGCCCGCCGCAGGGACACCCCATCGCATGCTGGAATAAGCCGGCGCACTACTGAGTTGAACTTAGTTCCAGCGACAGATCCGCGCGTTCCGCGCACCCGGCTATGGATTCGGCATTCGAACCACGCCTCCATCGGCACCTCGGGTCTAAATAGGAACGATGGAAGGAATCGAGTCCCCTCGCTGGCCAGTCATATGAAACGAAAAGAGGCCGCAGCATGCGGCCCCCTTTCCAAATCCAATCGGCATTTCAGTATGTCGTCCGCCTCGACTACTCTTCCACCTTGATGGCTTCCACGGGGCAGCCCTCAGCCGCCTCCTTTGCCGACGCCTGATGTTCCGCCGGAACCGGATTCACCTTCACCTTGGCGGTATCGCCGTCAAGTTCGAATACGGCCGGACACGTTTCGGCGCAGAGGCCGCACCCAGTGCACGAATCTTTGTCTATCGTAACTTTCATCGCAGCGATCTCCTTTCGTCAGCGCTCCCCGCGGCCGCGGTGCCTCCGACGGCCTTCTAACACTCCGGTGATATTAACTAACGATCCGCGCCTTGGCCAGCTACAAAATAAAAGCCTTCGTTTCGCGCGTGGAAAGGTCCCCGCGTACGGCCCGTCGCAGTTTGAGTGATGATTTGCCGCAGCCTTCGCACGCGGCGGATAAACCGAGGGAATGCGCGCGGGAACGCATCTTCGTCCGCCGCACATCCATAACTGTCCGCCTTATTACATGTGGACGGCCGAAGCGGAGGGTTCCTGCCGTACGGCCAAGGCTATGGCGCCGAAGATCACGGACATGCCGCCTAGAGCTGCCGGCAGGACCGGCACCTCGCCCCCGCGCGTTCGCATCACATAAGATTTTACGCACCTGCGCAATGGATCGAAGAGGACGCTGCCCGCCAGCGATATGCCGCCGCCTATGATTATCGCTTGCGGATCGAAAAGGTTTATCGCGTTGCCTATGGCCCTGGCCAAGTGGCGGATCGCCTGGTCAATTATGTCGCGCGAAACAGGGCATCCGGCGCCGGCAGCTCGGAAGACCGTCTCGGCAGAAATATTCTCCGGGTTGCCGCCGGCGATTTCGAGAAGTTTGGCGGCTTTTTGCCTGTCCTCCACGGCGGCGGAACGCGCCCTGGCGGCGCGCGA
>CALKMO010000042.1 GCA_937991785.1 uncultured bacterium
GTTTACTCCGGCCTGCCGCCTCCGCCGCGGCCGCCGGGTTCGCCCGAGGCCATGCGTGCGCGCGAAAAGATCAGGAAGGCGCTCGGCCTGCACGGCGACAGGACCGCGGTCATATGCGTAGCCGGCCTTACGGAAGAGAAAGGACATTCGACGCTTCTGCGCGCCATGCGCCTTGCACCCGTCCCGCGCCCGATCCTGCTTCTGGCGGGGACCGGCGAGCTGGGGAGCCGACTGAAGAAGGAGGCGGAGGAGTTAGGCATAGCCGGCGATGTGCTCTTCCTCGGTTTTCGCGGGCGAGTCTCGAACTTGTTGGCGGCTGCTGACATATTCGCTATAGCCTCTGTATCCGAGGGTCTGTGCACATCGCTGATAGACGCCCAGATGCATGGGCTGCCGGCTGTTGCGACGCGCGCTGGCGGGATGCCGGAAGTCGTCGAGGACGGACGCACAGGGATCTTAACGCCTGTGGGCGATGCGGAGGCGATCGCCGAGGCCATATCCAGGCTGGCATCAGACACCGAACTGCGCCGCAGGATGGGCGCCGCCGGCATGGAAAGAGCGTCGAGATTTTTTTCGGCCGATGCGATGGCCGATGGCGTACTGGGGGTCTACAGGGAATTGTCCGGATAGCACGGGGGGCGGTCGCGGAACGATTCGCTGCGCGGCGGGGGCCGTCGCGGCATGGCCGATGCGGCGGGGATGTGCGCGCGATATGGGCGCGAAGGCCGAAAGTGACGCCGAAAGACAAGGCGCCGGCGTAAGCGGGGGGCCGGAGAAACCCGCTCCCGATGTAAAATTGCCACGCTATGGGGACGGAACGTCCTGCGGCGGCAGGATACTTATAGTCCGGCTCTCCGCCATCGGGGACGGACTCCACTCCCTGCCTGTGTTGAGCGCGTTGCGCGCCGCTTACCCGCGAGCATTCATAGGCTGGGCGGCGCACGAGGCGCTATCAGAGCTGCTACGGGGACACCCGCAGCTTGACGCACTCCACGTGGTCCCGCGCAAGATAAGCGGCGGGCCGACCGCAGCGCTGAAGGCGTGGAGAAAATCGCTGAGGGAGATACGCGCCGCAGGGTACGATACGGCGCTGGACCTGCAGGGGTTGGCAAAGAGCGGCATCGTGGCCTTGGGCAGCGGGGCCGGGAGGCGGATAGGTTTCGGCGGGGAGGAGAGCCGCGAACTGAATTGGGCGTTCATGACCGAGAGGATAGTACCGAGCGAGCGGGCGGAACATGTGGTTGACAGAAACCTTGAACTGCTCCGCGCGCTGGGGATCGAACGTCCGGAGACTCGATTCGTACTGGGTGCTTTCGAAGAGGAAGGAAGGCTGATGTCCGATTTCCTGGAAACGACTGGCGCTTCGTCCCGTGCAGCCGTCCTTAGCCCTGGAGCCGGATGGGCGAGCAAGCGCTGGCCGCCGGCGCGGTACGGGAGGTTGGCGGCCAGGCTGAAATCTGAGCTCGGATTGGCGCCCATCCTCGTCTGGGCAGGGAAGGCCGAGAGGGACATGTGCGAGGAAGCCGCCGCAGAGTCCGGGGGCGCCGCTACGATAGCGCCGCCGACCGGGCTGCGCGAGCTTAAGGAGCTGCTTGCTCGGTCGCGTCTGTTCGTCGGCGGGGACACCGGTCCGCTGCACCTCGCCGCCGCCGTCGGGATCCCTTGCGTCGGCATTTACGGGAGCTCGGACGAGAGACGCAACGGGCCTTACGGCCGCCGATGCCGGGCGGTCGCGGCGGGCGTTTCCTGCCGGCCGTGCTGGAAACCCGCATGTCCGCTCGCCGGTTCCGACCGCATGGCGTGCATGGCGGGCGTATCTGAGGAGGCGGCGATCGCCGCCGTTCGCGAGGCGCTCGGATGAAGGCAGCCGATCGCTACGTATTGTCGCAACTGGCCAAGGCGCTGACGGCCTCGCTCGCCGTCACTCTGGCGCTGATCCTCCTGTTCGCCTTCATCCGGCAATCCGAGGCTTTCCAGGAGTACGGCCTCGGGACGCTGCAGCTCGCCTGGCTGCTTCCATTCCTATTCCCGGGGGCTTTGGAGTGGGCGTTGCCGCTCTCCGCGATGATAGCCGCGGTGGTCGTCTTCGGCCGGATGTCGGCGGACGAGGAGATATCGGCGTTCCAATCGGCCGGCGTGCCCGTGAGTAGGGTGGCGATGCCGGCTGCGATTGCGGGCGTTGCGCTTTCGCTCCTCATGCTTGCGAATCTCGAATACGGCGCCGCGTGGGCGTTGCGGGGCATACAGGGCGCGATATCCGAGCTGGATGTGGCTGGGTTTTCCATGCGGTTGTCGGGCGGCGGGCTGGTCGAGCTGCCGCTGGAACGCGACCGCGCCGCCCAGGTGAACCTGTTGCCGGTTTCTCCAAGCGGACGCCGGCCCGTGCACGTGGCGGTATTCGCCGAAGGGCGGGAGGGGATGGAGCTGGTTCACAGCCTGTACGGCGCCGATTTCGAGGCGCGGGACGAAGGCGTACGATCTGCGGAGGATGGATCGGTCCGCGTCTTTCGCCTGATCGTAAGGAACGGCGTCCGGATGGGCGCCAACCCGGTACTGTTCGACGAAACCGAGGTCCCGATCGAAATGCCCTATGTGCCGGCGGACTCGGCGCTGGCCCGCAAGAGCACCGGGATCGGACCTATAAGCGCAGCGTTCCGGCGCGCGGCCGAGACGGAGGTAACGCTGGCTGCTCGCGAGCGCTTCGTTCTGGCGAAAGCCGCCGACTTCGCCGCCATGTGCATGTCAGGCGAGGCGCTCGGACTGGACCCCGGGGCCGCGGCAGGGACGCTTTGGGCCGAGGCGTCCGTGGCGGCCGGGTCGCTCGACGAGGCGAAGCGGACCGTCTTGGAAAAGCGTTTCGCGGCGTATAGGAAAATCGGATCCGGATTCCTTCCGGCAGTGTTGACAGTACTCGGCGTCGGACTGGGGCTGCTTTCGCGGCGCGGCCACCCCTTGGCCGGATTCGTCATCGGCCTGTTGGCCTATGGACTGGCGTATTACCCGCTCCTGTTGCTCGGCCGCAACCTATGCTTGAATTACGGCCTGCATCCGGCCCTGTCAGCTTTCGTCTTGCCCGACGCAATCCTCGGGGTGGTCGGCGCGGCGCTGATCGGGATGCGGGAGCGGGGCGTCGGCCTCCCTTGGCTCGAAGCTCGCGCGGCGGCGGATGGAAAGAGCGACGAGGCAGGAATCGCGTCGCACGCCGGGGCCGTGTCGGATCGGATGCCGATCTCCAGCACGATTCCGCCGGCGGCCGAAAGGGCTGGAGGGGCGGCCGGACCGCGGCGGACCGGAATCCCTCTGCCCGGGAGACGGCTGGACAGGTACGTCCTCGGCGGAATGCTCGCGTTGCTGGCCGTGCTTCTCGCCGTGTTCTTCGCCGTCTTTACTGCCATGGATTACTTGGCGCACGCCGAGGAGATCGCGGCGGCTGCGGAACGCGACGAGTTAACAGCGATCCAGGCCGCCGCCAGAACCGCGGCCTACTACTCGGTCCAAGGATGCCTCGTCTGCGCGAAGTTCATGCCCGTAGTTATCCTGATAGCGGGAGTGCTTACATCGACCGCGATGGTGCGCGCCAATGAGCACATCATCCCGATGGCCGCAGGCACATCCCTGCGGCGGGTCTTCGCCCCGATGCTGATAGCAGCGGCGGTCTTGTCGGCCGCGACAGCGGCGCTTCGCGAAACGGTCCTGGCCGATATGGCGGCGGTCCGTGTCTCGCTTCTGCGGCGGGCCATGGGGCGTGCGGATCCGCCCATCTTCGCCTCGGTGCGCGGATGGGTGGAGGGTTCCGAGGCGATCCTGCAGGTCAACCGCTACCATATCGAAAAGCGCGAAGCCGAGGGATTCTTCGCGGTCATATCGCGCCCGGGCGGACGGCCGGAGGCCATAACGGCCGACCGGGCGCGCTGGGACGGGCGCGGATGGGTGTTCCTGGATGGCGAGGGGAAACCCGCCGCGCCGGGCAAACCGGCCGGCTGGCGCGTCAGGTTCGAACCCTCGTCCGTAACGGCGGGACAGGCCAGGATAAGGGAACCCATGATTCGATGGGATACGGACATGGGCCCCGAATTGTTCCACGGGTTCAGATCCGGTCCGAGCGCGCTGAGATTCCCGGACTTGGTGAGGAATTTCGATATCGCCTCGTGGCGGAAAGAAGCGGTCGAAAGGCTTACGGCGCCGCTTATGGCAGTGATCCTTTTGATGTCCTGCCTGCCGATGCTGGTGAGTCAGGAAGTGCGCAGCCCCCTGGTGGGAGTCGGCTGGGCAGTGCTGGTGGGCGGCGCGTACCAGGTAGCGTCAATGATCGGCTGGGAGGCCGTCGAAAGGGGATTCCCCATCGGATGGGGATTTTTGCCG
>CALKMO010000043.1 GCA_937991785.1 uncultured bacterium
TTTCCCGCTGAACGAGAATGGAAAGCACGCTGGGCTGAAGTCCGATCGGGCACGCCTCAACGCATCTCCCGCAACGGATGCAGGGGCCATCTTCGAAATGGGCAGGATCGGATAGCACGAGGACGCCTGAGGTCCCCTTCGCGATCGGCACCGTCAAGGAAGTCGCCGCCGGCCCCATCATGGGGCCGCCGAGTATAACGCGGGAGGCGTCGCGGACGCCGCAGAAATCGAGCAGCGCTCCGATCGGCGTCCCTATCCGCACGCGAAGGTTCGCCGGCTTCGGCACGGCGTCCCCGGTCACCGTTACGATACGCTCGATGAGCGGCATGCCTTCGAACACGGCCCGCGCTATAGCGTGGGCCGTGGCGACGTTGTGGACCAGCACGCCGGTGTCGGCGGTGCCCGCCGCACCGGAAGGCACCTCGCGCCCGGTCAGAGCCTTTATGAGCTGCTTTTCGCCGCCTTGCGGGTATCTGACCGGCAGCACGGCCACATCGACGCGGGCGATCTTCATCTCGGAAATCGCCCTCCGCATCGTCTCCGCCGCGTCCGGCTTGTTGGCCTCGATCGCCACGACGCCGGCCGCCGCGCCGACGATCCGGCGGATTATCTGAAGCCCCTCCAGTATCCGCCGCGGCCCCTCCAGCATCAACCTGTGGTCCGCAGTAAGGTAAGGCTCGCATTCGACTCCGTTCAGCACCACCAGATCTATCGGTTTGTTCGGCGGCGGCTTCAGCTTCACTACCGCCGGGAACGTGGCGCCCCCCATCCCGACTATGCCGGCCTTCGCTATGCGGTCGCGCAGCTCGTCGGGCGTAACCTTTTCCGGATCCATCGGCTCGCCGACAGGCTCCGCCGCGCCATCGGCGCCGTCGGAATCTATGACTATCGAATCGAAGCGCCTAGCAGCCGGGAATATCCCGGCACCTACCTTGGATACGGTCCCGGATATGGACGCGTGAACGCAGGCCGAAACGAATCCCTGGGCCTGGGCTATGAGCTGTCCTTTCTTTACCGGATCGCCTTTCTTCACCGACGCCGCGGCCGGCGCGCCAAGGTGCTGCGAGACCGGTATTACCGCCTGTTTCGGCGGGGGAAAATCCTGTATCGGGATATCCCGCGTCCGCTCCTTGGCATCGTGAGGATGAATGCCGCCGCGAAATTTTCCTATCCGAACCGGTATGGGCATTTTCGCTTTCCCGTTGCTGCTACCGTTCGACCGGCCGCCTATCGCCCTTCTTCCGCCGCTCCCGTCGCCCCGGCCCCTACGGCCGCCGCATCTTCCTTCCGCGGGAGCACGAACACTATCGTGCCCCTCGGACACGCCTCGACGCATTTGCCGCACACCGTGCACTTCTCCGGATCTATTACGGCGACGTCATTTACTATCGAAATGGCCTTTGCCGGGCAGGTCCGTTCGCACTTCCGGCACGTTATGCAGCCGCGCTCGCAGCTTTCCAGCGCCTCCTTGCCTTTGAGCGGCGATACGCAGCGGACCAGCACAGGCCTGTCAATGCGCTGGAGCGAGAACAAGCGCCTGGGGCATGCATGGACGCACGTGCCGCAACCGGTGCACTTATCCACATCCACCACCGGAACTTTGTCGCTCATTACTATCGCACCGAACGGGCAAGCTTGGGCGCACGTGCCGAGCCCCAGGCATCCGTACATGCAAGAGCGGAAACCGCCTTGCAGCGCCATGAGGTTGGCGGCGCGGCAGTCCATCAGGCCATAATACTGGAAGCGGTCCTCCTTCGTAGGTCCGACGCAGCGGAGCATCGCCACTTTCCGAACCGACTCCTCGACCTCGATACCCAATATAGCCGCGATCTTCTTCGAAACCTCGCAACCCCCGGGCGCGCAGGCGCCGGGCTTGGCCTTGCCGGCAACCACGGCCTCCGCGTACCCGCCGCAACCGGGGAACCCGCACCCGCCGCAGTTGGCGTTCGGCAATATCCCGGTTATCTCCTCAACCCGCGGGTCACGCCAGACGGCAAGGTACTTCGCGGCCAAAGCCAGCGCCGCGCCGAAGACGACGCCGAGCAGGCCGAGGATCGCCGCCGCATATATTATCGCTTCCTGCACTTCCGACTCCTCCGCGGCCAGGCGGCGGCTCCGGCGGGCAAGGCGGAGAAAACGCGCGCATCCCGCGATTCCCCGCCGAAACTTCAGCTCCTTGCCCCGTAAAGTACGGCCCTGCCCCCGCAGCCGGCTGGCCGATCCGGCCCGGCCGTCAGCCGCCGAACGACAACCCGTTGAAGCCCATGAAGGCGAACGCCATCAGCCCGGCGCAGACGAACGCTATGGGCCAGCCGCGCATCGGTTCAGGCACGTCCATCAGATCCAGCCTCTCGCGTATCCCGGACATCAGCATCATCGCAACCCCAAATCCCAAGGCGCTGAAGCCGGCGTCGCAGAGCGTCCAGAGGATGCCTTCCGCAAATGATTCGCTGCCGCCGTACCGCTTGACCGTCAAAAGCGCCATGCCGAGGACGGCGCAGTTGGTCGTTATAAGCGGCAGGTAGATTCCCAGTGACTTGTACAAAGGCGGAACGTACTTGCGAAGCGCCATCTCGACGAGCTGGACCAGCGTGGCGATCACTAGAATGAAGGATATCGTATGAAGCACGACCCTGAGATCGGGCGCCGACGCCAGGAACAACGGTTTAAGGACGAACCAGTCTAGCGTGAATGTGGCCGCGGCTGCCATCACGATCACGAATAGGACCGCGCAGCTCATCCCAAGGGCGTCGCGAGACTTCTTCGAGACTCCCATGAACGGGCACAGACCGAGGAACATAGCCAAGATGACGTTGGATACGAAAACGGCGTTTATGAAAAGCTGAACGAAACGCATCGCTCGATACTCCGCGCTCCAGAACTCCGACTCGCGTGCCCCTCCGTCCAGAGCCGCCGCTCAGCCGCCGCCCTTCGCCCGCTTCGGCGAGGACCGCGCGGCTTCCGCTTCCTTCCAAGCCTCCAACACGGCCTGCCACCTGGCCTCCCGCTCTGCCCGCGTGCGCCTAAGCTGCAGCGCCGCTATCGTGCCTAGCACCAGCCCGAATATGATCAACGCCCCGGGCGCCATCACGAAAGCTGTGGCGGGCTGCAAGATCGAGCCTGGGGAAAACGACCCCGCTATCGGAATCCCCGCCACCTTCCCCGACCCAAGGATCTCGCGCACCGACGATATTATAAGCAGCGCTATCGTGAAGCCTGTGCCCATACCGAGGCCGTCAAGGGCGGAGGCGATCACACCATTCTTCGACGCGAATGCCTCGGCCCGCGCCAGTATTATGCAGTTCACCACTATCAGCGGCAGGAATATGCCCAAGGCCTTATCAAGCTCCGGGGCGAACGCCTTGACCAGAAGCTGCGTCATGGAGACGAACGAAGCTATCACAACTATGTAACAGGCAATGCGGATCTCGTTCGGTATCCAGCGCCTTATTATGGATACGATAACGTTCGAACCGAGCAAGACTAACGTAGCGGCAGCCCCCATGCCGATCGCGTTCTGGACGCCGGTGGTCACGGCGAGGGCCGGACAACAACCCAATACCATCACCAGCACGGGGTTTTCCTTTATAAGGCCCTTGGAGAATTCCCGAACCAATGAAGCTTTCACCGCTTCCTTCTCCGCCCGCCGCAGGCCGATCCCTGCCTCCGTCCCCGCGCACCGTCCTTGCCGCGAATAAGTTTTACGCGGTATGTCGCCGTTATTTACACCGTTGGCGCGGCGTGTCAAACTCCTTTTAAAGGAGGCCTGCCGTCGCGCAATCCCATCGCATAATCCCGAGCGCAACTAGATGCTGCGCAAAGCGTTATGTGCCAAGCCGGGGCGGATCGGATCCCGTCGCGATTCTCTTGCGCGGCGGTGCGCACGATATTTATGCGGCAAGCGTCTAATCAACCCGCAGACCCGCAGCCGTATATATGGGCAGTCTATGGTTTGGAGCGAAAGCCCCTTATCGTATTTCCGCGCCCAGGTGCCCGCAACATATAAGCGATGCAGTTATGCTTGACGGCAGCCCGGCGTTGCCGCGCCTTGCTGCTTGCTCAAATATCCAATTGTCTCTTCGATTCCAGCCTCGCCACCCGGCTTTTAAGGAGACGCTCCACCCCTGAAAAGTCCCATGAGCCCACGCCTCACGTGGATCGCGCCTTCCGGACACATCTCTTGGCAGCAGAAGCATCTGATGCAAGCGCTTAAGTCAAAGGCGGGCGTGCCGTGCGACATCGAGATCGCCTTGGCCGGGCATATTTCGGCGCATATTCCGCATCCGACGCACCGTTTGCGATCGAGCGCCGGGCGGTCGAGCGACCAGCGCCTGACAAGTTCGCGCATCGATCCCGGTCCAGGCACGCTTAGCGGCCGGGCCGGGTCGGCGCCCGGCAGGGAAGCGAACCGGAATCCCCGCACGAAGAAGTCATCGAGTCGTCCGCCCTCCACGGCCGGCGCTACGTCAAAGTCCACGCCAAGCCTGCGGGCGGCATCCAGCACCTTCAGCTTCTCCGGCGGCCATCCGACCAGCCGGCAAGCCGCGGCATCAAGAGCGTACGCGTCGGCCGATGCCATCATGCAGCCGATGCGCTTGGGAGTCCCGGAGGCTGGACCGTTGCCTTCCATTGCGACGACGGCGTCCATTATGTTCAGCGCAGGGCGCGCACCGCGTTCGATCTCGACCAAAAGTCCGGCGAAATGGCCGTAATTCGTCCCGGCCTTTAGGTGCCACTCGACGCGCCGCGCCAGCCCTACAAGCCCGAACATGTTCTTTACGGCCAGAGTAAGCCCCATCATCCCGTGGGTCTTCAGCTTCGGGACATTAACGATCGCAGCCCCGGCTAAATCGAACCTTTCGATAGTACCGAAGGGGCCGAGCTGCGGCTGAAGCCTGATCTCGGGCGGATCCGAGGGCAGCAACAGGTCGCCGATACCAAGCGCTCCGGCGACCCCGCGCAGCGAACCGTATCCCGGCCGGTCGAAGACTGACGCCTCGCGCCCCGCCGCCCGGATGGCTTCCGCAACCGCACGGATAACGGCAGGGTGCGTCGCTGCCGGTCTGCTATCGGAACCTGCCGCGAGCAGGTTGGGCTTTACGATCGCGCGTCCGTACGGAGGGAGAAAACGGTTCCATCCTCCTATCAGTTCGACCGCGCGCTCCACGGCCTCGCGCACCCTGGACGGGTCGTAGTCCCGGCAGCGCACAATGGAAACGACAGCCCGCTGCATTTTCTCCCCATCCCACGGGTTCCATTGAAAGAACGCCGCGGACGATCCTCTGGCCCAGGATCGCCACCTTCGATTCCCTTCCGGTACTCAACCACCTCTCGGCGACGTCTCGAACACGTGCAGCGAAGTCTCGGCCGAAGGCAACCGGGATACTCCGACGTAAGTGAACAGTATGACCAGGATGCCGAAAGCAAGCAGCCACTGCGCTCGCACTCCTCTCCAGCCGGGCACAGCGCGGATATGGAAATAAATGAGGTAGAACAACCAGGAGGCGAGCGACCAGCTTTCCTTGGGGTCCCACGACCAGAAGTCTCCCCATGCGCTTTTCGCCCACAGCGCTCCGGCGCACAAACCGGCCGTCAGCAAAGGAAATGCGGCGCGGGCGGCGCGGTCGCCCCACTGCCGGAACGCTTCGGCCCACGCCGAGCTTCGGGCCAAATAATGCGCCACCAGCGCGCCGGCGGCCATCGCGAAAGTAATCGCCATCGCGCCATATGCGGCCATGTATACGGTCACATGCGGAACGAACCACGGGCTCCTAAGCGCCGGCGGTATCTCGCGCGCCGCCGCCGAAGGCGCGGCAAGGTTCCATATGAGCATCCCCACCGGGGCTAGCATGACGGGCCCGCCGAGAAGCCTTATCTGGTAAACGGCGTCCAGAAGCAGGAACATCGTGACGCAGGCGCCGGCGCAGTATACCAGCGTCTCGTTGATCGTCTGGAGCGGAGGGCGGCCGAAATACGACCAGGCGCCGGCGAAGACCCATGCGTTGCACGCGATCCCGCATACCGCAGACAGCCTCCCCGCCGCCCCGGCCGCGCGCGCCGCCGGACCTTCTGCGCCCATCAATTCTACGGCCGTCCGCACGGATCCCGCCGCCAGCCTCGATGCCTTCCTCGCTTCCCCGACGCGAATAGGCAGATAAACGAAAAACGCCGCAGCCGCCGCGGCGTAGAACCACAACGCCGAGAAATACGGTCCAGGAAACAAGTTCTCCAGCGCAAACATGGCGCTCCCACAAATCCTTTCTTTCGATGCCGCTCCGCTAATGCCCGCCGCCCTTGCGCGTCGCAGCCGCCAAGGGCGCACCCGCTGGCCAGCCTCCGCGGTCCGGCGCAACTGGTTACGCCGCCTCCCCGCTCTCTCCGCCCTTCCTCCGCGCCGCCAACAGGGGCCTCAGGTAAAACGCGTGCGCTGTGCCGATCGCGATCGCAAGCACTCCAGCAAAAGTAAAATGCTTGCCTGGATCGCGGACAATGCGAAGGATGCTGTACCGCCGGACGCCGGTTTCGCTCTTCCGCTCGGGTTCCGTCCCCATATCCTGCTGGTATATGTCGTATCCGGCGAAGTTCGCAGGTTCGTTGACCCGTATAGCCATCGGCCCGGCCAGGACCTCCCCGGCGTCGTCCTCGATCCTTATCTCCGTCCGGAACTCGCGGTGCGGCTTCCTTATCGGCATGTACGCCACGCTCGGAAGCGTGCCGTGTTCGGGACGAAACGCGTCGGCCGCTCCGTGGCTTCGTACTACGTACCCGTCGGCTCGCGCTTCCTGACCGTCTCTCGTACGGAACCTGAGCGATATCCTCAGGGCGGGCGGCGCGTTCGAGTCGAACCCGGGCAGCCAGCGGACAGCTGGCCTGATGGACGGCTTCGTTCCGGACGCTGTCAGGGTCAGCCCCACTGGCCTCAGAAGCAACGGCGCTCCGTCGGGCATGTCCAGCGCCAGGCCGGCCGGCTTCCCGCCATCCAGCAGCACAAGTATCTTCCTCGACAGCTCCATCCCGGGCGGCGGCTCGACGATCAGAATACGAGGATAAGCCTTCGAGTCCGAATGGTAGGCGAACACCCAGCCTTTAAGCTCGGGGGCCGCCGCCGGGCGCGCGACTCCGCGCGGGAGCCGCGTCGCCATCTCGTTGCCGTCGGCATCCTTCGCGCCGCCGACGACCTTCATGACAAGGCAGTCTAGTCCGGAGGAGCGCCCTGTGCCGGCCGCGCCTTCTACGAGCGAAGGTTCCATCGCCCTTTCGATCCGGACATCCAGTCCGGGCTTCAGCCGGAGCGTAAAGCCGTCGGCGCCGACGGACGGTCCGGGCAGGCGGAAAGATCTGTAGCCATCGGGCGACCGGACGATCAATTCCTCCTCCGGCTCCTCGCCCTCAATCAGCCTCTTGTATTCTATGGCGGATTCCGGCCGGCGATACCTGACGGACATTCGCAGCGGAGCCTCGACGTTAACTTCCCACAGCCACGGCGCCACTATCTCCCGCTCGCGCCCCCACGGACCGGGCGCCTCGCGCGCCGCCTTAAGGATGATGCACGCGATCCCTCCGGGCTCATCGGATGCCGCGTGCCCTGCCTCCCGCACCGCGTGCGGCACGACCTCCTCGACGTGCAGTTCGACCTCGGCGCCAGTCTCGGGATCCTTCGCCTTGGCAGACGCTCCCTCCACGATCTGTTCCGGCCGAAGCCCTTCGACGCGCACATATTCCTTCCAGCCCGGCCACCTCACCCACAGGCAAAACTCATCTTCGTGCTCTTCAGCCGCGACCTTCAGGCACCGGATCCGGAATCCAAGATCCTCGACCCGCCCGCGCCCAAACTCGTCCCCGTACTCAATCACGTTCCTCGAAGTCCTTGAACCAGCCCCATCGCTTCCGGAACTGCCGGCCCCCTTGGCCTCGGCGGCGGCGCTGCCGGCGGCCTTGCCGGTTCCGGCCTCAGCCCCCCGTCCGGCGGAAATCCCCTCGGCACCTCCGCCTTCGGACGCCGGAGCATCCTCGTAGAGCTTAACCCTGCCGTTAAGACCGCCCCAGAGATATAGAGCCGATCCGGAAACGGCGAGGACGACGCCGGCGTGCGATAGTATGAGACCGAAATCGCGGCCTATGGAAAGCGGTTTGCGCCGGACCGTCGCCGCCGTCATAGAGATGCACAACAACCCTGCCAGGGAGTAGAACCACCATGCGCGGTAAATGTCGTCCAGAAAAAGCATTTTTATGACGCGCCGTGCTGTTTTTCCGTATAGGTATTCATTTATCGGCGCCTTGCTAATCGGAGTTCCGGCGCGGATCTCCTCGCGCGATGCGCGCCCGCCGTCAAGTTGTACCTCCCGCCCATCTCCGATCCTGAGGGTCTTTCCGCTCCCCCCTTCGCCCGTGAAATATCTCCGCGATACCGCCGCGACAGTGCGGCCGTCGCGAGTCCTGAACCGCGGAAGCCGCTCCAGCTGGGCTGGAAGCAGGTCCTCCTCACCGAACCTTCTGATCAAAGCGCCTTCCTCGATAAGTCGCAGCCTCATCC
>CALKMO010000044.1 GCA_937991785.1 uncultured bacterium
GTTCCGCCCGATGACGGTTCCCGGTCGGCCCCTGAATGTCCTCCGGATGCGGCTCTACCGGCGATGAGCGCCTCGAGATCTCGCGCGTAAGATGCCGCCTCACCCGCCACCGGGGTTCCTGCGTTCATGGCGATAAGGAGCTTGACCTTTTTCAGCTTCTCCGCAGGGTCAGAAGTTTCGTCTCCCATCAGCCGGCTCAGCTCCTCGCGGGCCGCCTTCAGCGATTCCTCCTCTTTTTGCGCCGTTTCCGACGGCGGGATGGGTGCGAACATGGGCGCCGGTTCCGGCTCCGTCCTTCGCGTGCGCGTTATCTCGGCATCGGGGGTCTTCGACTGGCCTTCGGCTTTCCGCGGCGTCTCAATCGGCAGGACTACTACCTTGGATCCTCTGGAGGTCCCCTTGGCGACCGCCGCCTGCGCGACCGCCTCGCCTTTCGGCCAGGGCAGCAACAATGCGGCGCCGATCCCTATGCCTGCGAGCGCGCCGATGGCGATGCCGGCCGGCGCCAGCCATTTGGGCCGCCCTTCTGCTTTCTGCGCGGAACGTCCGGACTGCCTCCCTGCGTCTTGGATTTCCGCCGTCTGCGCGGCCATCCGCCCTCTGCCGCTCGCCTTCTGTATCCCGCCGGCCGCCAGGCGGCCCCCCGATCCGGCCGCCGAAGCGAGGTGTCCCGCGGATGCGCGCGAAGGCGATCCGGCCGCCTCGAAAGGTTTCGACTGTCCCGTTCCGGGCGTGGTCCGCGACGAGCCGGCCTTCGCAATCGCTTCGGAGGCCTGCAGTTCGGGCGCTGCCGCAACCTGTCGGCATGACGCACAGATGCGCCCCCCGGCACCGTCCGGGACCGCTTTCCCCGCCTCGATATCAGCTTGGGGAATGCGCAGGCCGCACTTCGAACAGAATATTATTTCCATGGCCGCCGCACCGGAAAGTTACCTCCTTCGCGCCCCACAGAACTTTACTGCCCTGAAGCGGAGAGTCAAGACGTTGCCTGCCCTTAGCGTGTCTTGCAGTCTCCCAAAGGCATGCTTCGAGGAGACTTGAACCGGCGGCCCGCGGAGCGTAGTATTCAATTGCAGAGCGGCGGCCGTCTGTTCCGGCCGCTTCTTCGGGGGGACCGGCCCGTGATGATTCCTTCGTCCGGAAACCAAAACCCGGAAAGGGATATGTTGGATTCCCTCGCGGGCTACGATCCGAGCGCCGAAGCTTCCATGGGCGCGCCGGCGGACAGGGCGGCGGCTGGCGGCGGCCGCCGGATGCCGCGGCGGCTTTTTCGCGCGGCGGCCGCGATCTGCGGATTGACGGCGGTCTGCCTCGCCGTTGCAACGGCGCTTTACGTCGCCTACAAGGTCGGCAGGGCTGTCGGCGTCGAATCCGAGCGGCGGCGCGCCATGCTGAAGGAAGGCGCCATCCAGGCGCCGCCCCTGGGATCGCGCGGCGAGGCTCGATCCGGAGACGGCAGGACCGGCGAAGGCGATGGCGGAGATGACGGCAATTCGCGACCTGCCGCGGCCTCGGCCGCCAGCCGCATCGCGATGCCGCCGAGAGGCATCTGGTGTTTCGGCCCGGAGGAATGCGTCAGGGCGGTTTGGCCGATGGAAATAGTCGAGGCCGACGAGACCTGCGACCATCCACACTTCCGCATCAGGCAAGGCGCAAACTCCCTTTGCACAAGAGGCACCGGCCTGTGCGAGTTCGCATTCGCGACCGAGCGGCACTCCTACATCTCCATATGGTTTCGCGTCAAGTACTCTGACGATTGCGGCAACTCCCTGCAGGCGTGCGTCAACGGCGGATCTCCGGCCGTGGTCGGCAACAGGAAGGCATACGACAGGTGGCTCTGGGAACCGGCCCATCGCCTGTTTTCGTGTCCGCCCGGCGTGCACCGGCTGACGGTGATCACCAGCGAGGACGGGCTTATCTTCGACCGCGTCGCCGTTGTGCCGATGGACGGTGGGTTCCCATTGGAAGGCGAGGCGTCCCTGGACGCCCTGAAAACCACTCCGCCGCCCGAGTTCGATCGGTTGCCGTCGGCCGGGCCGCGCCTGCCGGCGATCGGCCGGATCTCCGCCGGCGCGTTCGCCTCGGATTCGCTTGTGATAGGAGATGGGCATAAGAACTCGATCCTGCTCGCCGTAAGGCTGAACGGCGGGGGGACGGTCGAGGGGCGGGCAAGGGTCTCCGGCCGCGCCGTGTTCGGAGGCGTACTGGAGAAGCCCTTCAGATTGGACGCCTCCGACCGGACAGCTCTTATCCGTTGGGACCTGCGCCTCAGACCCAGGTCGGGCTACTTCCAGCCGGTCCTGGTTACGGTCGAAGCCGGGGGGGAGGTAATCCATTCGCAGGAGCTGAATTTCATCCGGCCGCTGCCGTGGGCGTTCCTGGGGCCATTTAAAGACGAAGGCGGGCGCGGTCTCAGGGCGGAGCTGCCGCCGGACGGGATCGTCTCGCGGCTGCACGAGCTGCCGCCGGTCGAGGGAGCCAAGTGGAAGGTTGTGGAGGACGGCGGCTGCTACGACTGGATGGGCGTCGTGGACCTCAACAAAGTATTCGGCTTCCCAAGCGAAAAGTGGCGGGACGACGGCGCGCCAGGACGCGAGCCTATGGTGGCCTACGCCGTCACTTGCATACTAGGCATGCCGGAAGACCACCATAACGTCCTGGCTTTCGCAGGAGACGACGCGGTGAGGGTCTGGCGCAATGGGGAAATGATCCTGGATTGTCCCGTCAACTCGCCTCTCGAGACCAAACGCCAGGTTATAGGAATACCCATGCGAGGGGGGAAAAATTTCTTCGTCTTCAAGGTGCCGCAGACAGATTACTACTGGTCGCTGCTGTTCGAGCCGGAGATAAACCTTCCGTACGGCCGCCAGGAACGATTCGAGCCCCTGTCCGTCGGTCAGTGGAAGGGCGCATCCCGGCCGCGACTCCCGTTTTCCCTGTTCGAAGACGACGAGGAATGACGATTGCGGCGCCCGGCGGCCGTCGCCGCTCGTGAGGAAGACGACTCGCGTGCGCCGCCCGGCGCGCCAGGCTTTCGCGGTGACGCCGGCGCAGCCGAGCGTCTCGTCGCCGGGGTGGAGGGCTAAGACGATCATGGATATGTCTCCCGTCTGACCGCGCCAGCCCGAAACTGTCCGGTCATTTCTCCCGGAGCATTTGCTCCACCACCTGCATCTTCCCCACCGACTCATCGCGCTCGTAGCAGGCCAGCACCTCGCCGCCCGCAAGCAGCGGCCCTCACCTGGCCTGCACGAACCGCGCTTCGATGCGGTGGTCGTCAAGTTTGCGGTCGGCCTCGTAGACCACCAGAAACTGCCCATCCTTGCCGCCAGCCACGGCCGGGTTCCACTGGTGAAAACGGTTCCCATCGCTGATCACGTTGCAGGTCCAATCCTTGCCGATTCCGTCGAGCGCCTTGCCATCGGAGGCGCGCACGCGCACACCGAAAATCTGAAAGAAGGGCGTGGGCGTGCGGTTCTTCTCAGGCATCTTGGTGAAGGCGAACGCCGATTGGCCGTGGGCTACGACAAGGAAGATCCCGCCGCTCTCGGCGACGGCTGGGTGCTTGGTCGCCGAACCGTCGGCGAGGCACAGGAGGCTGCGCGCCATGCGTTCATCGACCGGGCCGCCCGGCATTACGAAGGCCGGATTGCCGGACCATTTGCCGTTGGGATGGTCGGTCATCGGTTCCCCAGTCCGGCCGTCGAGGCGCACGGCGGTCAACCCCAGGACCTGCGGCCCGAGCCGGTTGCGCTGCATGCGGACGAGAGGGAGATTTCTGGAGGAGCTAGGGGAGCTTTACTCCAACGCTTTATAGCGATCGCACCGCGCAGGGACGCCGTTTTTCCCGATTTTCCACCCGGTTTTTGTGTGCGATAGTGGATATCAGCCGCGGCATATGACTAAAAGGACCGCCGCAAACGCAACGGCCGGAAGGAAGAAGTCAGCCGGAAGAAGGAAGAGAAAAGAGAAAAGAGAAAAGAGAAAAGGGAGAGAACCGGCAGGGTAACCGCAAGACGCGGAGAAAGATAATGGAAGCGAACCGGCGGGAAGGAAAAGGAGAATCCGAATGAGGACGCGCCAGATCCAGCCATCGCTGTTCGCATGGGAAAACCTCGAGGATACCCCCTCTATCAAAACCATCCGCCGGCTTCTCGAATCAGTGCCCGACGGCAATCTGCTCAGTATGCTCAGTTCCTGTCGTGGCCGCGGCCGATCTCCCGCCGGGCCGGGTCGGGGCGGGCCAAGTGGGCTTCAGGACGCCCGGCGGTCTACGATCCTGGCGCCGCCGGCAGGTCGGACGGCCAGCGATGCGCCCTTCCGGCCGGTCCGGCGCGAATATTCCGCCAGGACTTCCCCCGCCGCCGCTTCCGATGCGGCCTCCTCGACTATTGCCAGCACCGAGCCGCCGAAGCCGCCCCCCACCATGCGCGCCCCCATGCAACCCGGACGGCCGCGGCACAGATCCGCCATCAGGTCCAGTTCCGGGCAGCTCACCTGGTAATAGTCCCTCAGGCTCGCGTGGCTCTCGTCAAGAAGCCGCCCGGCCCATGCGGCGTCTCCGGATGCCAGGGCCGCGCACATCTCGGCCACCCTGACGTTCTCGCCCATCACGTGGCGCGCCCGCATGACCTGGGACCGCGTCAGGCGGCCGCCGGCGGCAAGCGCCGCGAAGGCGCCGACGTCGGCGCGGCGCAGCGAAGGCCCGCCCGATCCCGGCGCCAGCAGGGCCGCCGCCGACTCGCACTCGGCCCTCCGCCTGTTGTACTCGCTCGCCCCCAGCTCGTGCCTCGCACCGGTGTCCAAAAGCAGCCATGAGTAGCCGGCAAGTCTTATGGGCACGTGGACGGCGGCCATCGTATCGCAATCCAAGAGGAGGGCGTGGCCTTCGCGTCCCATTCGGCTTACGGTCTGGTCCATTATGCCGCACCGCACGCCTGCGAAATCGTGCTCGGCCTTCTGGCACAGCCTCGCGGCCTCCATCGGCGGCACTTCGTAGCCTCCCATCGCCGAAAACGCCATCAGCACGGCCATCTCGAGGGCCGCCGAGCTGGACAGGCCCGCGCCGACAGGCAGGTCCGAATCCACCATCAGGCACGCGCCGCGGACGCCGTATCCGGCATCCTCGAGCTTCCGGACTACTCCCCGCACATAGCGCCCCCACCGTTTCTCGCCAGGTTCGACCCGGCGGGCATCGAAGGCGTCCTCCTCGTCGCCATACTGTCTGGCCACAACGCGAACCGAGGTTCCGGGCAGCGGCCTGAAAACCACGGCGACCCCCCGGTCTATCGCGAAGGGCAGCACCAGGCCGCCGTTGTAGTCGGTATGTTCGCCGATTATGTTGACCCGGCCGGGGCCCAAAGCGATCCCGCACTCGCCGGGACCGAAGGTCGAGACGAACCGCGCTTTCAGTTCCGAAAGATCCAGGGCCACTTCCCGCTCCTTTTTTCCGGTACCGGCAATACCGCCAAAACGAATTCCGCGGTGGCCGACGCAAACATGAAATCCGCGCGGCGGCGGATTGCAAGCGCATCTTTCCTCTCGCGGCGGCGCTCCCGGCGCAAGATACCGGGCACCGGGGATAACGGCCACGAGCGCGTGGATATCCAGGGGCAGGCGAGGAACGACAGGCTGGGCGCAAAAAAACGAATTTTTTGCGCACTATGCTGTATTTCGGCATATATATAGAAGCGGCTTTCCGGCCATTCGAAGGGCAATGTTCTTCCGAATCGTGCCATCGGGAAGAACTTGCCGGATCGCGTTCGGCAGGCAAATCGGTTCCGGGCGATGGAAGGCGAAACCGCTCCTGCGGCGGATGGCTTCGGCGGCAGAGCGGGCGCGCGGGCCGGAGGGATTGCGCGGGAACGGCCCGCTTAAAACCGCGAGGAGGCGGACATGGCCATAGTAAAATGCGGGGACTGCGGCAGGACGTACGATATCAAGGACGCGCAGATGGGGCGCGTCAAGTGCAAATGCGGCGCGATCCTGGGGGCGCCCGTCGGGTCCGGCGGACCGCAGGCTCCGACGACGAACGGTGCGGGCGGCAGAGAGGCGGCGGGCGCGTGCCGTGCTGAAAACGGCGGCGGAGATCAGACCGGCGGGGGCGACCTCGAAGCCGTGCGGGCGCTGAAGGATGCCTACGAGAGCATACGCGGCGAAATACGAAAAGTGATCGTAGGACAGGACAAGGTTGTCGAGGAACTGCTCATCTCAATCTTCGCCAGGGGCCACTGCCTGCTGGTCGGCGTGCCGGGCCTGGCGAAAACGCTCCTGATAAGCACGCTGGCGCGGACGCTGCGGCTCTCGTTCAAACGCATCCAGTTCACCCCGGACCTGATGCCCAGCGACATAACCGGCACCGAGGTGATCCAGGACGACAAGGCCACCGGCGAGCGCATGTTCAAGTTCATCAAGGGGCCGGTGTTCGCCAACATAATCCTGGCCGACGAGATAAACCGCACGCCGCCGAAGACCCAGGCGGCCCTGCTCGAGGCGATGCAGGAGAAGAAGGTCACGGTGGGGGGGCAGGATCATCCGCTCCCGCTTCCGTTCTTCGTGCTCGCCACGCAGAACCCACTCGAGCAGGAAGGGACGTACCCGCTCCCCGAGGCGCAGCTCGACCGCTTCCTGTTCAACATTTACGTGGATTACCCGAGCGACGAAGAAGAGAAGGAGATCATGAAGCGGGTGACGAGCCCGGTCAAGGCGGATCCGAGCCCGGTCCTGGACGCGGAGCAGATCCTGCGCCTCCAGGACATCGTCCTCCGGGTCCCGGCGGCCGACCATGTCTTCGATTACGCCCGGAAACTGGTGAGGATGACGCGGCCGGACAAGGGCGAGGCGCCCGATTTCGTGAAGAAATGGGTGACCTGGGGCGCCGGCCCCCGCGCCAGCCTGAACCTCATACTGGCCGGCAAGGCCCGCGCGATACTCTACGGACAGTACCACGTTTCCTGCGAGGACATCGAGGCCGTGGCGCCCTCGATACTCCGCCACAGGATCGCGTGCAACTTCTCGGCTCAGGCGGAAGGCGTGACCGCGGACACGGTGATTCAAAAGCTCCTGGAAATGCTGCCCAAGACCGAAAAACTCGCCTCCAAGGGGACAGGGTGACCGTGCGGCGCATCCTGTCGGCCGCCCGGCGCCTCGACCGGACGACCGGACGCCTCCCCGGCGCCGGTATTCGGCTTCACCGGATGGCCAGGCCGGAACCGCACCCTGAGGAATCCGGCGGGTAATATTCGCGGATTGCTGAACCAAGGCCGGGCGCAGGGGATCGGGCTGGGAACGGAGGGGGAACGGGCGGCGCAAGAAAGAACTGCGCCTCAGAGACGGGCCTGAAAGCATGCCGGTAGCGCAACCGAAACTTTCGAAATACCTGGATCCGAAGATCCTGTCGCGGATCGGGAAGCTGGAGCTGATCGCCAGGCTGGTGGTGGAGGGCTTCATGGCCGGCGCCCACCGCTCGCCGTACCACGGGTTTTCCGTCGAGTTCGCCCAGCATCGGGAGTATACCTACGGCGACGATCCCAGGCACATAGACTGGAAGATATACGGCAAGTCCGGCCGGTATTACATCAAGCAATACGACGTAGAGACCAATTTCACAGCACAAATCCTCCACGACGCCAGCGAGTCCATGCTTTACTCCTCGGGGGGCGCAACCAAGCTGGAGTACGCCAACTACCTGACGGCTTCCCTGGCTTACCTCATAACGTCCCAGCAGGATGCCGTCGGGGTCGGCATATTCAACGAGGGACTGGAGAAATTCATAGAACCCAGGCAGGCGGCCGGCCACGTGCACACGATATGTTCCGAGCTGGAGCGGGCCGAGCCGCGCCGGAAGACCGACATCGGGCGGATAATGCACGAGTTCGCCGACCGGATCCGTCGGCGGGGGATCGTGATCGTCGTATCTGACCTGCTGGACGATCCGGAGAGGATAATGGCGGGGCTGAGCCATCTGAGGTTCGCCGGCCACGAGGCGATACTGATGCACGTGATGGACCCTTTCGAACTCGAATTCCCGTTCGACGGCCTTATAAAGTTCCGCGGCTTGGAGGCATACCCGGAGATAACGTGCCAGCCGAGGATGCTGCGGCACAGCTACCTCGAGGAACTGAACCGGCACATCGCGGCGATCCGAAGGGCGTGCGAGCGGAACAACTGCGATTACGTGCTGGCGAGCACCGCGCAGCCGGTCGAGGTGGCATTGTTCGGCTACCTTACGAGCCGCATCCTGAGGCGGCGCAAGGGCAGGGTGAAGGCATAGCCGATTTCTATCCGCGGGGTCGAAGAGGGCGGGCGGTGGAACGCCGGAACCGGCGCTAATGCGGTGTGGCCGGAAGGGCGGGGGAACCCGGCGGGCCGGCGGAAGGGGGACGGAGGACCGATAGGGCGATGGCGTTTCTCAATCCGCTGCTGCTCGGATTCGCCGCTCTGGGCTCGATTCCGGTCATCATCCATCTGCTCAACAGGAGCAGGTTCAGGGTTGTGGTATGGGCCGCGATGGAGTTCCTGCTGAGGGCGATAAAGCAGAACCAGCGCCGCATACAGCTTCGCGACATAATCCTAATGATAATCCGCTGCGCCGCGATAACGGCGCTCGCGCTTTCCCTGGCCCGCCCGACCGTGAACGCGGAGGGGCTCGGATTCCTCGGCGGCCGCTCCGGCTTCGCCGCGCTCATCCTGCTGGACAACTCGATGTCCATGGCCTGCTCCGACGGCAAGGAGACGCGGTTCGACGCGGCGCGGAGGATCGCGCGCGAGATAGTCGGGAGGTTCGACAGGGGGACATGGGTCGGCGTGATCCTTTTCTCCGATGACGCCTCCATGCCGCTCGGCGACCCCTCCCAAAACCTTGATTTCGTAAAACAGGAAATGGACAAGCTTAAGCAGAGCGACGGGATCACCAACCTGGAGGCGGCGATGTTCCTCGCCAGGGAGGTTTTCGAGAGGAAAAGGGAGTTCGTCGCCGCTCGGAAGGAGCTTTACTTGATATCCGACTTCCAGGCCTCCGCGTGGAAGGAACCCGGAGGGAAGCTGGCCGAAACGATGAGGGCACTGGACGAGATGGCGGCGCTGCGATTCGTTAACGTCGGAGACGGACGGCGAGACAATCTCGCCGTCCGCGACCTGAGGACGACGGACGACTTCGTGACTCCTGACGCGCCGACGGCCATCGTGGCCGAAATCAGGAACTACGGCGACGCGGACGCCGTCGCCGTCCCCGTGGACCTGATAGTCCGCGGGAAACCGGCGGCGAGACTGACGGTGGACGTGCCGGCCGGGGGCACGGCGGCGGCCTGCTTCGAACACAAGTTCGCGCGCGCCGACGGCGTCTTCGAGATCGCGGCGAAAATAGACGACCATCGCCTGCCAAACGACGACGTCAGGCATCTCGCGGCCGAGATGTTTTCCGACATCCGCGTTCTGGTGGCCGACGGGAAACCCGGCGACGACGAGCCCCGGACGGAGGGATTTTACCTCTCGCGATCCCTGAATCTGGCGGATCCGGAGACTGAGGCGAGGGTCGGGCCGGCTTCCGCCGAGGTCGTGCCGCATTACCGCATGGGCGACCGCAACCTTTCCAACTACAGGGTCATCATCCTGGCGGACGTCCCGGAACCGAGCAACCCGGCGATGCTGGAACGGTTCGTTCGCGCCGGCGGGGGACTTGTCTTGTTCCCCGGCGACCAGGCCGGAAACGATCTTTACAACAGAAAGATGCTGGAAGGGAACGTCAAGCTGCTGCCCGCCAGGATCGGCGCCGCCTCCGGCGACGAGGAAAAGCGGGAATCGTACGTCGGCCTGGCGGCGTCCGGGCTGGAACACCCGGTGATGAGGTTCTTCGATTCGCCGGAGAACAGGCCGCTTTTGGCCGAGGTGAAGTTCTTCAAGCGTTACGATCTGGAGCCGGTCTCGGAGGAGGGCGTGTCCGTCGTGGCGAGATTCCAGGACGGGAAACCCTTCATCGTGGAAAGGCGGCTGGGCTCCGGGTTCGTCTGGCTGGCGGCGGCGCCGGCGTCAGCCAGGTGGAGCAACTTCCCCGCCCAATGCGCGTTCCCGATAGTCATCAACCGGGCGGTACAGTACATGGCGCAGGGGTTTCTGCCGCCGAGGAACGTCCGCGTGGGCGAGCGACTCGCCGGCTTCGTCCCGCTCGAGGACCAGGCCGTACCGCTGATTTTGACGGAACCCGCTCCGCGGGGAGGACGGCGCCAGATAGAGGCGATCCCGACGGCGGACCGCCGCGCGATGTTCGAGGTGCCGGAGACGCCGTTCGCGGGGTTCTACCGCGTCAGGCAGGACAAATTGAAGGGCGCCGAGTTCTCCTTCGCCGTGAACCCCAGATGCGAGAAAGAATCGGACCTGGCGGCGATCGGCGCGGAGTATATACGCTCAAACATGCCCGGGTTGGAATTCTCGTGGATGGACAGGAACGGCGACGTCCGAGCGCTGGTGGAGGGAGGCCGGGGAGGCACGGAAATATGGTGGATCCCCATGTTCGCGGTCTTCCTTCTGCTGGCGGTCGAATCCGCGCTCGCGGCGCATTGGGCTCCTCGTACTTGAGGCGGCTCCCGGGCGCCGCAGCAGCCGGTTCGAGGCGGCGGGAGAGGAAAACCGGTTAGGCGGCAGTCGGCTGGAACGCAAAGGATACAGGATGTCCTGGTGGCTGGCAAAACTTCTGGGCATGGAACAACTCGAAGGCGGCGAAGTGGAAAGCGCGCGCCTGTCCTTCGCCAATCTGCAGACGCCTTACCACGTACTGGCGTTCCTGGCCGCCGAGGCCATGTTGATATGGGCCGTGATATTTTTCTACCGCAGGGAGCCCGCGTATTGTCCGCGCCGCCGGAAGGCGGCGATGGCCGCCGCGAGGATCCTAGGCCTCAACATCCTGCTCCTGATCCTCGCCGGGCCGATCCTGGAGATAGTCAAGTCGGGAATGTCTAAGAACAAGGTCGCGGTATTGCTCGACGTGTCGGAATCCATGAATTTCCGCGATGCCGCCGGTCCCGGCGAGCGCCTCAGATCCGCCTATCTCCTTGGCCTCGCGGACATCGCCTCCGGATCCGGAGGCGAGCTGCGCCTGCCTCCGGAAAAGGAGCGCGAGATGGCAGGCGCCTCCAGGCTGGATCTCGCTCGGGGACTGCTGCGCCACAGGAAGATCGGCCTGATCGAAAAACTGAAGGATAAATACGACGTCGAAGTGCTTGTTTT
>CALKMO010000045.1 GCA_937991785.1 uncultured bacterium
CCTTCACCAGCGTGTTTGCCGGACAATCTTCGTTCGTACCAAGTATCAACATGTCGAGGCTTTGTTGCATGATTTGCGCTATAAGCTCTATGCTTAACAAGGGCTTAAGCGAGAACATGTTTGCCGCGAGATCGCATTATAACTTTTTGTTCGACGACGCCTTGCATCTTCATGTAACAAAGCCTCTTCGGGACCGTGCGCGAAGCTTTCGGAGTGGAGGTCGCCATCGGTGAAGTAGGCGGAGTGCCGGTGGTCGTACCGATGGTTCGCTGGGACAGGCCGCACACCCACATGGACGGATCGGGGAGGTTGCGCGAGCACATCCACGAGATTAGCGACCGCGTATGCGATCATGCACATGGGGCGCCGGAGGTGACGGGAGACGACCCCGGCGAAAGGACTAAGCACCGGCGTTCCGGCGCGTCGAGATGACCGGCGCGGGCAATGGGGCGGGGCACGGCGGTGAGCGCCGGGACCGAGCGCCTTTTTCTGCGAGAGCGTACCGACGCGGATGGATCGGCCGGCTTATTCCTCCTCGCCCATTACGCGCTTGCGGCGGAGTATATGGTGATAGTGTCCAGCGAAACGGTGGGCCTCGTCGCGCACGTACTGGAGAAGCCGAAGCGCTGGGTTAACCCTCGATAACCTGATGCCTCCCGGGCGGTCGAGGGTATGTATAGTTTCCTCTTTCTTGGATAGGCTCGCCAGCATTACGGCGTTCGATCCGGCGCTCGCGCCGATTCCATGTTTCGGGTCGGTATCGCCCAGGTCCGTCTTGCCCGCGCTCGCCACGGCCTTGGATTTTTCCGCGATGGATCCCGTAGCGTCTTTGCCGGCTTCGATAGGCCCGGCGGGCATCACCTGCGCGCCGCCGGCCGACCCTGCCGCCGCTCGGAGGACCGCTATGCCTATAGCTTCAAGGGCGTTCCCGGCCGCCGACAACTGTCCCTGCCCGCCGTCCACAAGCACGATATCCGGCGGAGGTTTTCCCTCGCGAAGCAGACGCGAGTACCGTCTTGACACGACCTCGCGGATCGCCGCAAAGTCGTCCGCTCCGGGCGCCGTCTTTATCCTGTAGCGGCGATAGCCTTCCTTCGAAGGCAGTCCGTCTATGAACTGCACCAGGCTTCCGACCGCCTCGCCGCCGCGCAGATGCGCTATGTCTATACCCTCGATTATGCGGGGGGGCTTAGGCATACCGAAGAGCCGGCCGAGCCTTTCGAGGCCCGTCGTCGGGTTCATATGCGGGACGTCCGGTTCTATCGGGCCGGCCGTCTTTCCGCGCCTGCGCAAGGTGTCCAGAGCGCGGATGGCGTCCCTCAGGCGCGCCGCATCCTCGAAGCGCAGCTCGGCGGCCGCCGTCTTCATCTCCTCTTCTAGATTCTTCCTCATATCGCCGTGCGCGCCGGTCAGGAACATGATCAGGCGGCGGATTCCTTCGCGGTAGTCGCCGGGCTTTATCATGCCCGCGCACGGAGCGGGGCATCTTCCCACGTGGTGCTCGACGCACGGGCGCCTCCTCGGCGCATCTCGGCCCGCCCCTTCCAGCTTAAGCGAACACGTTCGGAATCCGAATATGCGCTGAGCCATTCGCAGCGCCGCCCTAAGGCCGGAAGCCGACACGAACGGGCCGTAGAACCTGGACCCCTCCCTGCTCCTGTCGCGCGTCACCATAACGCGCGGGTAAAGCTCGTCCCATGTCACCTCGACCCACGGGTAGGTCGCGCTGCTCTTGAGCCTGACGTTGAACTTGGGCTGCAAGTCCTTGATCAGCCGGTTCTCCAGGAGGAACGCCTCGATCTCGGACCGGCACTCCACGTATTCGACGTCCGTCGCCGCTTCAAGCATCGCGGCGGTCTTCGGGTCCGGTGAGCGGCTCGGATCGAAGTACTGGCGGACTCGCCGCCGGAGCGATTTCGCCTTCCCTACGTATACTTCCGCGCCGGAGCGATCCTTGAAGATATACACGCCCGGCGCGTCGGGCAGCGTTTCGAGCTTTTCCGCGATGCGCTCCGATACGCCTTCTGTATCGCGGTCTTTTTCCATCCTTGCCATGCCCGGTTCTCCAGGCGGATCCTAACGCGGTGCGCTATCTTTTCGCCGAATCGCAAGCAGGGAACGGAACCGCTGCGGCGCTATCCGTCCTCTTCCTGGCGCTTTTCCTTCCCGCAGGAGTTCGATAGCCTCCGCGACGGAGCCGCCACAGGCTTCGATCGCCCTCCGCGCCTCGCGCCGCGACGCTCCCGTCTCGGCCGCAACCATCGCCTCCCCGCGCTCGCGCAGTTTTCTGCACTTCGGCTGCAGGTAGGCCATCCTGTTGCCCCGAACGCGCCCGAGCAGGATCATGACGGCGGTGCTTATCATATTGAGCGTCAGTTTTTCCGCGGTGCCGGCCTTCATCCTGGTAGAGCCGGCCACTACCTCGGGCCCGGTCCTGACAACTATTCCGAGCTCGGCGTGGCCGAGCAGGTCGGAATTTCGGTTGCAGGTGAGCGCTATGGCGGAGGCCCCGACTTCCCGCGCCAAGTCGAGGGCTCCGGCCACGTACCTCGCGCGTCCGCTCGCCGAAAGCCCCAACACGGCGTCTCTCGACCCCACACCCCGGGCGGCCAGGTCGCGCCTGCCGGCCTCGTAATCGTCCTCCGCGCCCTCCATGCTGCGGAAAACGGCCTCCGGTCCGCCGGCAATTACGGCCTGCACGAGCGAGGGGTCGGTCCCGTAGGTAGGAGGCATCTCCGACGCATCAACTACTCCGAGCCTGCCGCTGGTGCCGGCTCCGACATAGAAAAGCCGCCCCCCTGACTTCAACCGCGCGGCTATGATCGCGACGGCCCGGCCTATCGCCGGTATCGCTTTTCGCACTGCGCCGGGAACTTTAGCGTCCTCATCATTGATCGTGCGCAGGATCTCGGGGATGGCAGCTCTGTCTATGGCCGCCGAGGCATGGTTCGGCCGTTCCGTTTCGAGACGGTCGAGCGGTACGGGTTTGCGTCGGCGGGACGCGCAGTCCGCGCCGGCGCTCTTCTCCCCGTCCGCCCGCCTCGCGCCGCCCGTCCTTGCCCGGCCGGCTCCCGCCTTCCTCCCCAAAGCCCCGGCCGGCTTTTCTCCGCCGCTTTTCACGCCCCGCTTCACAGGCACCACTACCACCCTCCTACTTTTATTGGCTACAGAGCGGATACGCCTTGAACGGCCGCCGATCAAGCCTGCCTGTATATGCCCTTACTCGGCAGCGCGACGGCGAAGCCCGCCAAGGCCTTACGAAACGGCCTCTATCATGGCTGCGAGCCGCGCGCCGATGCGCCTAAGGCAATCCCGCGCGCCGCTCATAAGTTCCGCAGTCGAAAGTTCCGGGAACGTTTCCGCCAGAGAAACGCAGCCCTCGAACGGCCCGTCCCCTGCGTCTGGCGACCGTTCCACCGAACCGGCCACCGCAAGGCAGGGTATGCCCGCCTTGCGGCAGGCCTTCGCCACGCCAAAAGGAGCCTTTCCTCTGGAGGTCTGGGCGTCGAGCCGGCCCTCGCCGGTCACGACCGCGTCCGCCCCGCGGATGGCGCTCCGGAAGCCTATGGCTTCGAGGATAACGTCTATGCCGGGCAGCAGCGACGCTCCGAGAAACGCCACGGCACCTGCGCCCAGCCCCCCGGCCGCGCCGCCCCCGGGTATATCCTTGATCCGAACGCCCAAATCCCGTTCGACGATTTCGGCCAGTTTCCCCAGAGCGCGGTCGAGCAAGACGCAGTCGCCGGTCGAGGCGCCTTTCTGCGGCCCGAACGTGAAGGACGCGCCATCCGGGCCGAGCATGGGATTGCTCACGTCGCACGCAACGCGGAATACCGTCCGGGCAAGGCGCCGGTCGCGCCGCGAGGCATCTATGCCGGCAAGGTGCAAGAGCGCCGCGCCTCCGGGCGGAAGATCGGCCCCGTAAGAATCGAAGAGGCGGTAGCCCAGCGCCTGCGCCATCCCGGCCCCCCCGTCGTTCGTGGCGCTGCCTCCTATACCCAGCAGTATCTCGGCGACGCCAAGGTCCAGCGCGGCCGATATTTGCCGGCCCAATCCCCTGGTGGTAGTTGCCTTCGGATCGCGACTGCCTTCCGGCACAAGCGTCAAGCCGCACGAGGCGGCCATCTCAATCGCAGCGAATGCGCCGCGCACCATGAACGTAGCCTCGACCTCGCCCCCCAGCGGCCCTTCGCACTTCACCCTCTTTTTTTCGGCGCCGAGCGCCGACGCCAGGCAGTCTACCATGCCTTCCCCTCCGTCGGCGACTGGCATCGGGACCGCCTCCCATGCAGGTCTGGCCCGCTTCAGTCCCTCCGCGATTGCCGAGGCGGCTCCGAAGGCGCTGAGCGATCCCTTGAACGAAGCCGGAGCCACGATGATCCTCACGATCACGTATCTCCTTTCCTAACGCCGGCTTCGCTTCCTTCCGCAGGATGGGACCGGAGATCGTCCTTGGCGCCGGCTCCCGCCGAATCCTTGCCTGCGCCGGCAGCTTTTCCGCGCCCAAGGTAGACGAAGAAATACGTGTGGGCTGCCCACGCCGCCAGAGACAGAAGGGCGAAGAAGGCGGCGGCCGTTATCCATAGGAGGGGGTTTTTCCCGCTTATGCGGAAGCCGAACAGTTTCAAATCCCGCAGCTCAAGTTCCACCTCGCCAGTAGCGGCCATGAAAAACAAAGCTACAAGGTAGATGACGGCGCCTACGACGAACACCCACTTTATCACCCGGATGTGGCTTATCTCGAGCTCCATGCGCCTCATGCGGGTCTCGACATGCGACGGGCGGCGTCCGGAAGTTTCCCTGAAGGAATCCGGCTCGCCCCGACGCGGATCTGCGAGTTCCGGCCGATGCCCTCCGGCTCCCTCTTCTTCGGATGCGCCGCGGTACTCGACGTCGCAGCCGAAGCCGCCGTCGCCGTCGGGCTTTCGGCTTTCGCCGACCCGTTTGCCAGAGCCGATATAGCCGTAGCCTTCGATATTCGGACCGAGGCAGTCATTCATATCGCGGCCGATGTCGGATTTTCCGCCATCCCGTCGGCCGGCGGCGGGCAGAAGTTCATCGTTCTGTGGCAGACTTCTCGATCTTGGCCTGATGGCATCGGGCCTTTCGGCGATATCGGCGGCGGCCCCCGCCGAAGGGATGGCATCCTCTCGGCGACCCCCGCCTCTCCCGGAGCGACCTTTATCGGCCGGCTTCACATCCGACGCGGCAGCCGGCAAATCTCCTTCGGGCGAAAGGGCGCCGTCCTCGTTCATCCGGTAGCGCCTGCCGCACCAGGGACATGACAGGATTGCCCCTGCCATCCTTCCGGACAGGTCGAACAGCACTTGGCCGCAGCCGCAAGCCCGCTTCGCCTTCATATCCTTCACGGCGCTTCTCTTCCATACGGCGTTTAGCCGAGTCAATGCGGCGCGTCACAGCATAACGGGCACGACGCAGGATCCGCCTTCCGAGTCGGCGCGCGATTTCCCGCATCGGAGCGAGCGCGGCGCGAATTGCGCGGCAAAGGCCCTTTGAAGGTTGCGGTCGCGCTCGCCGAAGACCGCTCCGACAACGATCCGCTTAGCTCGCCTGGGCGCCACTCCGAACCATGGCGCCTCTCCGCCTTATGCTTCGCCATCCTACCTTTCTTCCGGCGTTTCATCGTCGCCTTCATCTTCGCCGCTTTCCTCTTTGTCCTCGTAGCCGTCGTCATCTGGGAAGACGCTCATATCTGGATCAGGCAGCACCGGCATAGGTACGGTCTCGATCGGCAGGGACGAAGATTCGGCGTCCGCTTCGGATATCGGTTTCCCGGCTGCGACCGATCGCGCCACTTTGACGGCCCTGGCGTGCTCGGCCACATCATGCACGCGTATTATCGAGGCGCCGCAGAAGGCGGCCAGGGCTCCGGCGGCCAGCGACTCGACGGTCCTCGCGGACGGCGGTTCTATGCCCGTTATCTTTCCGAGGAAGGACTTGCGGCTCGCCCCGACCAGAAGCGGTCTGCCGAGCGATTTGAGTTCGTGGAGGCGACGGAGTATCTCCAGGTTGTGAGCGGCCGTCTTGCCGAAACCTATGCCGGGGTCCAGTATCGTCTGTTCGATGTCTATGCCGGCCTTCTCGGCCGCCGCCAGCCTATTGCGGAAAAAAGCATCTATCTCGGATACGACTTCGGCGTAGGATGGGGCGATCTGCATGGTCTCCGGCGACCCTTGCATGTGCATCAGGACGATCGGGACTTTCGCGGAAGAGACAATGTCCGCCATCCTCTCGTCTCCCCGCATGGCGGTCACGTCGTTCACTATGTCGGCTCCGGCCTCCAAAGCTTTTTCGGCGACCCTCGCGGAAGATGTGTCTATCGAAATGGGGATGTCTTTAAGCGCGGCGCGGATGCCGGATATAACCGGCGCCAAGCGGCGCCACTGTTCCTCCGGCGGGACCGGCTTGGTCCCCGGTCGGGTGGATTCAGCGCCTATGTCCAGGATGTCGGCGCCTTCGGCCGCCATCGCCAACCCGCGCTCCACGGCCCGGTCCGGATCCATATAGCGCCCGCCGTCCGAGAACGAATCGGGGGTGACGTTCAAGATTCCCATGATGCGCGTACCGGGACCTATCGAAAGCTCGCGGCCGCGCGGCAGGCGGAGCGCGAACCGGTTCCGCATATATCCCTTGGCCGCCGCCTGTATCTCCCTGCACGCGGCGATGGAACGGACCTTGGAATTCGAGAAGATCCTCCGGGTCAGAAAAAATTCCACGTCCGACAGATCGCCTGGCGCGCCATTGAGTATCACGCCCCATTTTTCGCTTCTTTCGTCGGAAGCCCATCCGACTATCCGGAACTGGTGAAACCTCGCCAGCAGCGCCGTCACGTGCCGGCATTCCTGTTGGGAGAGCGGCTCCACCAGGACGGTCAGCAGCGGGAGAGGGCTGTTCGCCGAAGCCAGCACGCGGGCCCTGATCCCGGCTGTCGAAAAAGCTATAGTGCTCACCGTTATTTTCCCCCGGATGTTAGAGAATTCCGCCGGCCTAACGCCGCGATCGCCCGCGAGCCCGCCGCTCGCGGGGGACGCCGCTTCAGCGGCCTTTCGCGGACGACCCGCCTCATGAGCCGCTAGCGCGCTTGGATAAGGGCCGCCCGGCGGCTTGCGCGGCCCGCGTCGGGCGCGCGGCCAGACGAGCGGGATGGATCGTTC
>CALKMO010000046.1 GCA_937991785.1 uncultured bacterium
TAGGAGAATCGTCCGTCGGATTCCGCTCCTTCGGCCGTCGCGTTCAGCACTTCGACCCGCAGCAAGCCGCGCGATTCCTCCCGCGCCGTGCCGGCCTCCCTTCCCGCCTCCCCAGCGTCTGGCCCTGCGGCATCCGCCTCCGTCTCCGCCGGCGTGGAAGCCGCAGCGTCTGTGCCCGCGGCCGTACCCGCGATCACGCCACCGGTCGGGTCCGCTGCCGGGACCGCCGCCGCCAGGTTTGCCGCCTCCATGGCCTCGTCGTTGTAGTGAGGTATCGGGCATCGCCCCCTCTCGTGGGCGCTTCCAGCCAGCCACATGGTGTCCACGCCGGGGAATGCGATCCCTAGGATGGCGGCGGCCCCGGGGCCGAATCCCTGCCGCAGGAATTCCGAGACCGTGGCCGTATCGACGTGGATCGCCGCCGCGAGGTCCGGCACCTGCATCCCCTTGAAGGCCATCAGCGCGGCCAGCCTTCTGGACGAAAGGGGAACATCAGATTGCGTCATGCGAGCCGGATCCTCCGCCGAGCAGCCGATTCATAGCGCGGGCCATTTCTCTCCGAAATTCTCCGCCGCTCTACGGCATACGATTCGGGCCGTCCGAGAGCGTTCCGATCCCTTCAGATCGCCCCGGCTCGAATGCTGATATTCCGGCGTCCGACCTCCTTAGCGAGGAATCCCGGACCGGTCCGGTGCGGGCCGACGCCCATTTTGCGCGTCAATGCCTGGGTCTGACGATGGAATATCGCAGGACCTGTCCATGCTCAGTTGTAACGAGCACCATCTCCGGCTTGCCTGCGAGCATCGCGGAGTCGGCCGCCTTCAAATCATCCAGCGACGTTATGGGCTTGCGGTCTATGGCTACGATGGCCTGCCCTGGGGCAAGACCGGCGGCTTCGGCGGGACCTCCCGAAGCGACGCCCAGTATTTCGACGCCGCCCGAAGACAGAAGGCGCATGCGCCTGGCCCGTTCCCTGGTTATGCCGCGCGCTGTCAGGCCCAACGCGGCCGCTTCGAATTCCTTCCCGACCGTCCTGCCCAGCTCGACCGTGGTCGCATTCAGCCGCAGGGTCTTCGGCTCGCCCTTCACATCGTCCGGATGCCTGACCAGCACCAGCGTCACCGCGGCGCCGACCGGCAGTTCCGCGACGGCCCGCCTGGCGGCCGGGAGCTCCTCCTCGAAACGCGCATTCAGCTTTATCTCCCCGGCAGGACCGATTATCCCAAGCAACATATCTCCGGGCCGCACGCCCGCCTCGTCCGCCGGTCCTCCTTCGGTCACCGATGCGACCAGGACGCCTTCGTTTCCCCGCCCATCCGGCAGGTCCCCGGTATGCTGCATGGTTATGCCCAGATCGCTGCGGATTACGCGGCCGTGGCGCAGTATGCTCTCGGCTACGGACTTGGCCACATTAATGGGGATCGCGAAGCCTATGGAACCTCCGAATAGTATCGCGCGGGCGTTGACGCCTATAACCTCGCCGTTAAGGTTGACCAGCGGCCCGCCGGAGTTGCCGAGGTTTATGGCCGCGTCGGTCTGTATCCAAGAATTGAACGCGCCGGTCATCTCGCCTGTCGGCAGCTCGGCGTCGGCGCCCATGTACCTGTCAACGCAGCTTACGATGCCTAGCGACACGGACCGCGACAGGGAAAGCGGAGAGCCCATGGCCATCACGAACTGGCCGACCCTGACGGAGTTGGAGTCGCCTAGCGCCGCCGGAGGGGGCATCGCGCCCTTCAAATCTCCGGCATTCAGGCGTATGATCGCGATATCCGTCCATGGATCGCCGCCGATCAGTTTCGCCCCCACCTTCCTGCCGTCTGACAGGGTGCATGTCAGGCTCCGCGCCTTTCCGGCTACGTGATAGTTCGTGAGCACGTCGCCTTCTCTCGTGAACACGAACCCGCTTCCCGTGGCGGCCTCGCGGCGCCGAACGCCCGTCCCGTAAGATTCGTATACCGGCAATATATGCACTAGCGCGGGGTAAGTTTTATCCTTGGCGCGCACCACGGCATCCTCGAGGGCCCGCGATGGGAGGCCGGCAGCCTCCGCGTTACCGCCCCCCGCATCCCCTGCGACAGCCCTGCCTTTCCATCCGCCTGCGGCGCCGGCTGCGGTCAAAAGGGCGGGCAGCACGGCGATCGCTCGAAACCTCTTTAAGCGCATTCCAGGCGATCCTCGAAGCGACGGTTCCCATCCCCCCGGAAGGGTCACGGCGCCGGAGAAACGACGGTCAGATCGCTTACCGGCTTGCCGTCGGTTTCGGCGATCCGGAAGAAAAATCCTATGCGTCCATCCCGGCCGCCGACTTTTATCAGGACTTCGTTCTCCCCTCTTTTCAGCCTGATCTCGGCGGTCTGGCCGTCCTTGTCCGGCCTCGACTCAGCGGCATCTACCGCCTTCCTCCCGTTGACGTAAATGGAGATGATACTGCGGGCGCCGTACAGCAGCAACGCGCGTTTGGCTGAGCCGCAATCGAATTTGGCGTACGCGTAGGCGCATACGTCCCCCGCGGCCGCCTCTCCGAAGAAGGATTTCAGGTCAACGTAGCCGTCCTTCCTTTCTTTCGGAGGGGAATAGATCCGCCAGGCATATTCCGCGCCGTCGCGCGTGAAGGTTTCGTCCGTGTTCAGTCCCGTCCGGTCCTCCGGTATGTACTGCGCGTCCATTCCCAACCTGTCGCCGTGCGCCTTGAACGGCCCCATGACGTGCCAGCGCGTAAAGGGAGGGGCGTGGCGGCGGAAGAAGGCGAGCCGTCCGCCGACCGGAACGCGGCATTCCGTCATGAACGCCTCGGCCTTCTGGATGGGCAGGGCGGCGCCGTCTTCGCGGTAGCGTTCCACCAGCATGTCCAGCACGGCGGGCACGTTCGGACTGTCGGGGTGCTTGCGGACGAACCCCTCCAGTTCGGCCAGCACGACCCTCCCGCGTTCCTTCTCGTCCTTGCCCGGCGAGATTCCTTCAAGCACCTTCATGAGGAATTCGAAGCCCTCCCTCATGTCCGGTATCTCGTCCACCGCTTCGCGCAATTTCGCCGTCAGCTTCTCGACCGACGCTTGCGTCCGCGGCTCCGGCGGTCTCCCGAACGAGAATAGAGGCCCCTCCGTTCCCACAATGTGGCCGTTGAACAGCTGCTTGCTTGCACCTCCGGCCAGGCTCTTCCTCCCTGATGCCACAGGTGAATCGGCGAGCGAGAACCGGTTCCCCTCTATGGCGATCTTCTCAGGCAAGGCGTCCTCTATAAGCACTTTCTCCTCGCCGCCGGCCGTCCACGCCACGCGATCCACCCAGAACCGTCCCCCGAAGGACGTGAAGGCCACTCCGCGTACCGCGAGCCGCTCCATGGCGAAATCCGAAGCCCTTATCTTCATATCCGCCCATTTGCCGGGTTCGGGCAGTTTCCCCATGGGCATGCGCTCGAAAGTCCCATGGCGCCCCCAGTCCACCCTGCTTTCCCCCCAGTAAGCTCGCCTGTTCCAACCTTCTCCCTCGATGCAAAACTGCACCATGAACATCGAGGGCGGCTCGGCCGGGTCGAGGCATAGGCGGAACCTGAATTCTTTTCCGGCGAAATCGTCCATTTCCTCACTGGAAACCCCCGTCTCGCGCGCCAGCTTCAATACGCGGTCCTCCGGATCGCCACCCTTCATCTCGATCGAGTATAGACGTCTAAGTTCGGTTAGAGCCTTCGATGCGTTGTCGCTGCCCGGATGCGCCCGAACGAATCCTTCGTACTCGTTTATCCTCCCTCTGACCGCATCAGGTCCCCGGTACTTCAGGGCGATGGTCTGAAGAAATTTCCACGCGACGGGGTCGTCCGGTATCAGGTCAATGACCTTCCGATACTGGGAGATGCGCCGAGGGGACAGGTCCAGGAAACTTATCACTCCGAGCCTTGCCGGATTCAGCGGTCGGGACGATATGCCTGCGCCCCACTCCATCGCCCCTTTCGGACCTTGCCCGTCGTTGTCGTAGGCGCATATGCCCAGCCCCATATCTCGCCGCTCGCCAGGCCGGTGATAAGGGTTCTCTCGGACCGATTCCCACGGCACGGCGATCTCGTAGAAGATCGCGCGGGCCTCGGCGTCGAGCGCCGCACGGGCCTCGATCTTGAGCCGTTCGCCCCCCAGGCGTTTCTGTACCGAAACGCCGCCCTCGCCGAGGGCGACGCTGAAATCGAAAACCTCCGCACGCTCGCTGCCGGAACGCGATGCAGGCACCGACGACAGGACCACCCGCAGGCTGTCCCCGGACGCGTGGTCCGCACCGGGCGCCGGCGGTACGAAGGAGTCGTCCTTTACCGAAGCGATCAGGCGTATCTTTTTCGCATCCCAGCTCACCGCCGCACGCACGGAAATGTCCTCCGGTCCGCCCCACGCGAAGGTCCGTCCGGCGGGGACGTAATCGGCGGGCGATGCCAGGACTATCGGTTCGGCCAGGGCCGCCGCGTCCATGGCCCCCTCCGCGCGCGGGACCTCTTCGGATAGGAATGCCATGTGGCCTGGGGGGGCCAAATCCGCCAGCGTCCGCCTGGCCTCGACGATCGCCTTCGGAGGCGCTTGGGGATCAGCGACTATCCGGCGCGCCCGCTCTTCGGGCGTTACCCCCACCGGCGTTCCGCCGAACGCCGCGAACAGCCCCTCGCGGGCTCCGTACACGAGCAGGTCGCCGCCTAAGAATACAGGGACTATGGGGCGGCCGTACTCGCCGCGGATGACGGAGCCGGCGAGCGTCCGCTCGTACAGGATCGATCCGTCGGAGGCGCCGAAGGCGCGCAGTACGAACGCGTCCTCGCGCACCGTCAGGACCAGAACCGCACCGCCCGACTGCCCGGCCCAAACGGCGTTTTCCCGCCTGAACCTCTCGTCCCTGGCCGTCCAGATCGCCTTCGCACCCACGCCGCCGGGGACGGCCTCCATCAGCGAACCCGCATCGTCCTGCCAAACCAGGAATCGGCCTCCGCCGACCGGGACGGACCAACCGCGATGCCGGAAGAGGAGTCTTCCATCGGCCGGATCGAAAGCCTCTATGACGAACGGGCCGTTCCTTCGGCCTTCGCTTCCGGAACTGACCAGGATGTCGCCGTCAAGGCTGAGGCGGGAATCCCACCAGTTGGCGCTTTCCTTGTGGATCGCCGGGGTCTCCCATGCCTTGTCGCCCTTGAGCGCATCGAAGGCGGTTATGTTTCCTCCGCGGGCCAGAACGAAACGGTTCGATCCGCGCAGGAGCAAGGCCGAGCTGACATGTCCCTTTTGTCCCAGAGCCTTGCGCCCGACGATCCTGCCGCTGGCCGCGTCGTAGCGGGTCCACACGAGATCGGGGTTCTGACGCGAGGCGGTGTGGATCACTACGGCCGCATCTTCGCGCGAAAGCATGGCGTGGACCGGGGAATAATGTTCATCGTACCTCTCGGCCCACAGCGGCTTCCCGGAAACGACGTCCAAAGCCCTCACGTAAAAGCGCGATCGGAGCAGTACGGCCTTTTCGCCTGTCTCGACCCAGTATAGAACTTCATCCCAGCCGGCGGAGTGATGCATTCCGGAGTAGTCCGGCGGCAGCTCCCATGTCCATCGGATCTCGCCGGACAGTCGGTCAAACATGCGCAGCGAACGCGGCGCCACCGCCGCCACGAAGCGTTCGGATACGTGGAGTCGGGCGGCGCCTGGCCCGGCGAAACTCTTCCACAGAATGCGGCCCTCCGGCGAGGGTTCCACGGCATACAGCCAACCGCCGGCCAGCGCGTAGATTGCCTCGGCGGCGACGCCGGCGGGGCCGTCCATCGGCCACCAGGCGATACGTTCCGCCTGGCTGTCACCCACCTGCCATGCGTAAGCGGGGACCGCCGAAAACCGGCCGGCGGGGGGCGGCCTGTTCCTTCGGCCGGCGATGCCGACGGCAGCGGAGAGCGAATCGAGTACGGAGGCCCGATCGGCCTCCCACCGCCCGGGTTCGGAAACCATCGCCGGGATAGCCTTTTCGACCGCCCGCAACCGCTCGGCAGCTTCGTCCTTCCTTCCGGCCGCCGCCAAGGCCCGAACCTCTCCGATCGCGCACAGCGCGCGTAGGTCCGCCGTGCCGCCGGCCGCCGATCCTTCCCTGTATTTGGATGCTGCTGCCGAAAAATCGCCGCTCAGTTCAAGCGCCCGAGCCTCGGCTGCTGCCGTCCACGCCGACGCCTTCCCTTCGGGACCGCCGAAACAGACCGCGCGCCCAGGCGCGGATGCCAGGAACCTGTCGCGAAGGAGCAGCAGGTTACCGCATTCGCCCGCCCTGCGATCCCACGGCGCGCCGTCCGCAAGGTCGCCCGAGGCGACCGACAGGCGGAGCACTCCGGAGGGCGTCGGCAGGTAGACGTAATCGCCCCAGATAGCCCCGACTCCGCATATCCCCCCGTCAGGAGGCACGAACGTCCACAGCCGCGCGCCGCTGCGGATATCCACGGCCGCGGCGTAATCGGCCGTGTAAACGAGGACATTGCCCTTTGCGCCTATGAGCCTTCGGCCCCAGGCGAAAGGATCCTCCCACAACATGCGGCCGGACTTCCTGTCGAACGCGACGATGCCGGGATGGTCGGAGGGAGCCAGCGCGACGACCTCGGAGGTCAGGATCGGCGGATTGCCGGCGGCAGAGCACGCCCTGAGGAAAGCCGCCCGAAGGGTCCAATCCCTCAGGCGCAGCCTCTGGTACGTCGAGACCCAGCGTATCTCCCCCGAGAAGGCGTCGGCGGCGGCCAGGCCGGCCATCCCTGTCGGCGCGTAAACGGTGCCGTCTGAGACGGACGGCGGCCCCTCGTTGAAATTGAGGTGTATGTATTCGTCCGCCAATCTGAAGCCGCCTTCCCCGGTTCCTATCGTTGTTTTCCACATAAGATTGCCGGAGGCGGCGTCCAGGCAGACGAGGAAATGCGCGGTGTCCATTCCCTGCGGCATGATGGCTGAACAGTATACCCGCCCGTAAGCGAAGGCCGGTTGTCCGACGAAGGCCAGGCCCCTCGCTTCAGGCAATCCTTCGGTGCTCCACAGGAGCCGGCCGTGAGCCGCGTCGTAACATCGGATGGCTATGGTCCTGCCTACCAGCATCTTCGCGTAAATCCGCCCATCGCCTGCGCATGGCGCGCATATCGGGGCGCCGGTGCGGTCCAGCGGAAGCCGCGCTCCTTCCGCCGGCAGATCGTCCTTCCAGACCGGCGATCCGGTATCAAGGTCGAGACAGAATATATTGTGCATCCCGTGCCCATAGACCCTGCCCTCGTAGGAGATCAGGCGCGCCGGGAAACGGCGGAAAGGCGAAGGACGGTCAAGCTCGCCTGCGGTCTCTTCGATCGGCGCGACGGGCCACCGGTATACCCACCGCATCGGCGCGAGCGGAGGGGCGGCAGGAGAGGCTTTCCCGCTTCCTTCCCGGACCTCGCCGGGGGACGGCAGCGCGGCGCCTCCGTCCGCCGGTCTCGCCCGTCCCATCATGTCCCTCAATCGTTCGGCATACTCAGCTCCCGAAACCTCCCGTCCCCCAACGACCATCCGCTCCCCGGCAAGCTCACCGCCGAGCACGGCGACGGCCCTCTCCGCCTCTTCCCGCCGGCCCAGACGCGCGGCCGCGTATCCGTACTTCGCCCATAGCATCGCCGGGGGAACTCCGCAGTCGGGATGGTCGAGTATAACCCTGCGAAATTCCGTCATGGCAAGCTCGTACTTGCCTTCATCCATATATATGTTTCCGAGACGATTAAGGGCCCGGCCCGCGGCTGGCGTCAGGTAGTAATCGAAGGCGGTTCGGCGCAGGCCGTCGGGATCGTACCCGGAAACCGCCCTGGCTATCGCCGCATCGGCCTCGCCGCCGAATATCCTCAGATATGCCGGCCGTTCCTTTCCGCCGGCCAGAACGTATCTGGCATACTCGCGGATGCCGACGTAGCGCCGGCGCGATCCCTGCCTGTCGAGCAGGAAAAGTCCGGACTCGTAGGAATTCGCTGTCTCGTGGAGCGCCCTTACGGCGCGGTCGGTGTCTCCGTGTTCCGCCTGCCTGAGGGCCGATTCGATTCCCGCCTGTGCGTCCGGCGATACGTCGTAGTATATGAGATCCATCCTTGTGTTTGCGATGTGATTCGAGATCGCCCGGACCTGTTCCAGGATGTCCGGACCCGAGCCCCAAGCGGACCGCAGGCGGTCCAGGTACGGAGCCGCAGACTCTCCCATCCCCGAGTACGCCAGGTTCGCCGCCAGCGACAGCATCGCCTGCCGCCCATCGAAAGATGCGTCGGACCAGCGCGCCGACGCCGTCCAGCGGTCCATCGCCAAGGAAAGCATTCCGTAACGGGCGTACAGGTTCCCGGCTTGCAGATGGACGCGGGCTGCTGCCTCGGAAACGAACGGATGCGGCGGCAACATACGAAGCTCTAACAAAATATTTTCCAGGAGACCCGCCAACACCCTCGCGCGCTCTACGAACTTCAAGATCTCCATCTCCTGGCCGATGGAGCCGATTTTCGCAGCGATATCGTCCGGAGGACATGAGACCGTCGCTGAACGCGCCAAAGCCGCTCCCGCCTCTGCACGACCGCATTCAGCCATCGCGCGCGCCACATGCCCGAGGCGGTTCAGGGACGGAAGAAATTCGGCGGGCCGGCAGGCGGCCATATGCAGGGTTTCGACGACTTTCAGCCCGGCAGACGGATCCTTGCCGAACCGCAACGTAAAGCCGAACGCATCCTGGGTCTTCCGAGCGCGCACCAGCAGGCGGTTGATCCCCTTCTTCAGGGTTACCGGAACCGCGTAGCCGTCCAGCACGTACCGCTCGTTCCTCGGCTCGTCCAGCACCGGCTTGCCGTTCAGAAATACCGCAATCGGTCCGTACGCGGACACGCGGATGGATGTCTGTTCGTCCGCTGGACGCTCGATGTCCCGCCTAGCATAGCAGTATACCCCGTGGCGGCCGGCCGCCAGGTTGCCGAACCCCGTCACCCCGATAAGCCCCCCCGAAAACTTGGAGACCTTGACCCACTTGATCGGTTTGTTTTCGACGTCCGCGTACGTCGCTCCGGCACTGGAGTCCCATTCGGGGGTTCCTTTGCGTTCCAGCACCTGTGCTTCCGAAAAAGGTCCCGTAACCTCCCATTCCGCGAAAGGGCCCGAACTCCAAACGGCCGACGCGATATCGGAAGCGGTCCGCTCTTCGGGACGGTTCGGATCGAAAGGTTCGGGGAGCCTGAGACCGGAACCCACTGAGGCGTCGGCGCGGATCGCCGGATCCTGCAAAAAATGGCACAGGAAAGCTGCGGCCCAGAGACAGGCGACCGATTCGAGCGGACGGTGGGCGGCCAGTGTCTCGGCGCGCCTGACGTATTCTGGAACCTGGCCTGCGGCGCCGGACGGCAGGAGTTCGATCGTCTTCCTGAAGGCGGAGGAAGCCAAGCGGATATCCGACGGCCCGGGGGCAGCACCGCGCACCGCCGCCTTGACGCACCGGTTGAAAGCCGCGCATCCTAGAGCCAAGTACTCGCCGGCAGCGTCGGCTCGGGCCTGCGCGCGATCAAAGGTCCCTGCGTCTTCCGCGAGCATCTTCCATGCCGCATGAAGGTCTCCGGCCTGCATCGCCAATCGCGCACGCAGGCGCGAAGCGATCGCCGCCCTGGATGGCATCTGCGGCGGCGCTTCTCCGAAACGCCGGAGCCTTTCGTAGGCCCGGTCAGCCTTGCCGGACTTCGCCTCGGCCCACGCCGCGCAGTATTCCGGAAACACCGCGTCGCCGCTCGGAGCGCCGTTCGCTATCGCGTCGTCGCAATCCGCCGCAAGGTCATCCCAGCGCCCGAGGCGCGCCAAGAGCGCGGTCTTCCTCCGAAAAGCCTCCGCGGACGCATCCGGACCGGTCTTGGCGGCTTCTGCCAGGGCCTCCAGCGCCTTGTCGTACCGGTGCGAATCCTCCCAATGTCCGGCGATCCTCAGAAGCGCCTCGCTCCGCCTCCATCGCTCGGGATCGTCAGGATGGCGTTGCAGGAGCGCCTCCAGGATGCGGATCCTGCTGCCTGGATCCATGGGTTCCAGGCGTGCGTAAAACCCGCAATCGCCCTTCTCGTTGTATATCTTGAGACGTATGAAATTCCGGCCTTTGCGCAGGACTATTGGGACGGCGAGGCGGTTTTCCTTCAGCTTCCTTTTGGATTGCGGGGCGCCGGCCACGCCTATCGGCCTGCCGTTGACCCACAGCCGGAACGGGTCGGAAGCATCCAGCCACAGGCGCGCGGCGCCTGCCGCCTTCCGGTCGCAGACCGCCTGGGCGTAGAAGGTGGACTTGTCGCCCCGACCGAGCGCTCGGGTCAGGTCAACCAAGGTCTCTTCGTCGCCTTCCGCCGCGTAAGGCACCGTCTTCAGCGGCCCCCCCGAAAGATCCTTCATGGGTTGCGACCAGTCGTCGCTCTGTTCGGGCGGCATCTGCTTGCCGGGAGCCGGAGAAAATACAGCCTTGGCAGGGTCGGGTATCGGTCCTATGAGTTTCCACCGGCGGAGCGCCTGCGAAACTTCGATGGCGGCTTCCGTATCGGCCCAGCGGTCCTTCTTTTCGATCTCCGGCGGTTCGGCGGACGGTTCCCACGGCTCGTCGGTCACTGAGACCTCGCGGATGTATACGCTCGCCGGCGTCTTGTCGCATCCGGGATGGTCGTTGGCGAACAGCGGCGACGCGAAGCCTTCGGCGGCGCAGGTCCATCCGCGCCCGACGATAAGCTTCCTGGGAGGACCAGCTAAGGCGGCCTCGCGCTCCGCCAGGGCGCGCCAGTCGAAAACAGCTCCGTCGCCTGAAGTGTAGCAGTTCACCGTGCGCGAGGAGACGACCATGCGCAGCCATATTCCCGTCCCGGATACGTCCGGCGTGCATCCGCCCGCATGAAACAAGTCTCTCCTCGCGCCTCCGAAGACGAGCCTTCCGAGCGCGCTGTTGTCGCGGCCGGCGGACAGAGCCAGGAAATTGCCGTCGTCCCACCAGAGGACCAGGCATGGATCCCAGCTTGCATTTTGCGGATAACTTATCCGCGCCGTAACCACGAGCGGGCGATCGTCGGTCCCGGGCGCGTCAATGGAACGGCGCAGGAGGATATAGGCCGCCGCGGCGGCCTTGAGTTCGAGCCCGGAGGCGCCGCCTTTGCACTCGGCGCCGGGGTAATTCCTGGATGCCTCGAATTCCCATCCGGCGCCGAGCTTTTCTCCTTCGAAAGCATCGTGGAAATCCTCCCCCGCCGCCCGCCCGATCCCGACTTGGAATGCCGGCAGAAACAGGACCGTGAGCGCAGGAAGCACCGGAAAGGCCGCGCCGTGAAACGTTCGAAGGATTCGAAACGCCCTAAGGATGCCGCACATCGCAATCCCTCAACCTGCCCCTCCAATCATCCGCGCCGCCAGTACATTTTTACTCCGCGGATGTGCTTTCTGCCCGATATTTTTGATAGCCTTGAGGAGAATTGGCGGCTTTTGAGCTTTCCGCCCTAGGGCGTATTTGCCGCAACCGCATTTCGACGCATCGAGTTGCGCGCTGAGTCTTTCCGCGGCGCATCTGATCTCGATGGATAATCGCCGGATTCTTCGATTCTTTGCGTTCTCCTTGTCAAAGGCTTGCAAAGCCGCTAAATACTTTCTTCCCCGGCGCATGGACGGATCTCGGGGAGGCTGAGTCGTGCCGGGCGGAGCGGGACCGGGTTCCCGGCTCCGCGGCTCCGGGAGGGCAGGAATTGCGGACGTACCGGCCGGTGTCGGACCGTCCCGCCGGGCACTTTGGGCGGCGGAAGGGATCGAGGCCGAAAACTTCGAGGAGGGGAAGCGATGTCGGAAATCACGGCGGTACATGCGAGGGAAATCCTGGATTCGCGCGGCAACCCGACTATCGAGGTTGACGTGGTGCTCGAAAGCGGCGCCACGGGCCGGGCGGCGGTGCCGAGCGGCGCTTCCACGGGGACTCGCGAGGCAGTGGAGCTTAGGGACGGCGACAAAAAACGGTACCTCGGCAAGGGCGTCCTGAAGGCGGTCAAAAACGTCAACGACGAGATAGCTTCAGAGGTCGTAGGCATGGAGGCGACCGATCAGCGCGCTCTGGACGAGGCGATGATCGCCCTGGATGGAACCGACAACAAGGAGAAGCTCGGCGCCAACGCCATCCTCGGCGTCTCCCTGGCCGTCGCCAAGGCCGCAGCGGAAGAGTGCGGCCTGCCACTGTACCAGTACATCGGCGGCGTGGCGGCATGCACGCTGCCGGTGCCGATGATGAACGTCATAAACGGCGGCAAGCACGCCGACAACAATGCCGACATGCAGGAGTTCATGATAATGCCCGTCGGCGCGGAGACGTTCGCCGAAGCCTTGCGCATGGGGGCGGAAGTCTTCCATAACCTGAAGAAGGTGCTCCACGAAAAGGGCTTGAACACCGCCGTCGGCGACGAGGGCGGATTCGCTCCGTCGGTCAGTTCGAACGTCGAACCGCTCGAATTGCTGGTTAAGGCCATAGAGAAGGCCGGATACAGGCCCGGCGAGCAGGTCGCCTTGGCGCTCGATCCGGCCGCATCTGAATTCTTCGGCCAGGATTCCAAAGGAAAGGGCAAAAAGGCCGAGGGCAAATACGTGCTGCTGGCCGAACCCGAGGGCAAGCAGTTCAAGACCCCGGAGGAAATGGTGGAACTTTACGAAAATCTCGTGAGCAGGTTCCCCATCGTTTCGATCGAGGACGGATTCGCCGAGGACGACTGGAGCGGGTGGGCTCTCGCCACGAAACGGCTCGGCTCGAAGATACAGCTCGTGGGCGACGACGTATTCGTCACCAACACGAAACTGCTGGCCAGGGGTATCCGCGAGGGCGTGGCAAACTCGATACTGATAAAGCTCAACCAGATCGGAACGCTGACCGAGACGCTCGACGCCATCGAGATGGCCAAGCGCGCCGGGTACACGGCGGTCGTAAGCCACCGGAGCGGCGAGACGGAGGATACCACCATCGCCGACGTGGTCGTCGGAACCAACGCCGGGCAGATCAAGACCGGCTCCGCCTCGCGGACCGATCGAATCTGCAAATACAACCAGTTGCTGCGTATCGAAGAAGAGCTGGGCGCGCAGGCCAGGTTCTCCGGGAAGAAGGCGTTCTACAACTTGGGGACCGTCGCCTGACGGCGGGAAGCTTAAGGCGGTCTGCGCGAGTTCGCCGGGCTGCGTTCGTTAGGCGGGGATACGGTTAGGCCTGGGGACGCCCGCCCCGCCCGCATTGCGAAGCGGACCGCCGCCTTTGTCGGGCGTTCCGGGAGAGCATCCTCCCCTGCGGAGGGAATGCCCGGGAGGGTTCGGCGGATTATTGCGCGGCGATCGGGGGGAGGCTTATATCGTGACGGGGCGGAGATCCAAGGTTGAGCGAAAGACGGCCGAAACCGAAATAAGCGTCGAACTCTTGCTCGACGGTTCGGGAAAAGCCGACGTGAAAACCCCCGTCGGCTTCCTGACGCACATGCTTGAGACCTTCGCCCGCCACTCGCGCGCCGATCTTAAGGTGGCATGCAGCGGCGACACCCGCGTGGACGCGCATCACTTGACCGAGGATGTCGGCATCGTGCTTGGGCATGCTTGTGCCGAAGCGTTGGGCGATAAAAAAGGCATACGGCGCTTCGGGTTCGCCAGCGTACCGATGGACGAAGCGCTCGTCCGGGTAAGCCTCGACCTGTCCGGGCGCGCGTTCTACGCCGCAAGGGGCGAGATGCCGCGCGGGAAGGCGGGGGACTTCGACCTAGACCTTGTCGAGGATTTCCTCGCCGCCTTCGCCGGCGCGTGCCGATGCAACCTGCACGTCGAGATAGCGAGCGGCCGGAGCGGGCACCACGTGGCCGAGGCCGCGTTCAAGGCCCTGGCGATCGCGCTGCGGGATGCGGCCGAACAGGATCCGCGCGCCGAAGGCGAGATACCGTCAACGAAAGGAACGCTGAGGTAAACCGAGCGGTCGCGAATGGGGGCGGGGCTATGGCCGCGCCGGAGCTCGCGGCGCACCGCGTCGGAAAAATCGCGGCGGGTGATCCGCGGGGGAGCCCCTTGCGAAAAGTCTCCGCGGCGCCTTGTCCGCTTCCGCAGCGAGGGAAAAAAAGAAGAATGGATTTGGGCGGAATGCGCATCGGAGTTATGGCCGGCCTTTCGGCAGAACCAGAGAAGGAGATCTCGAGGGTACGCGAGTTCGGTCTGGCGTCGTGCCAGGTCGTATCGTGGAAACCGGAGCTTTTTACGCCGGAGATCGCCCGGGCGCTCGCCGGCGCAGCTGAGAAATACGGCGTCGAAATATCCACGTTCTGGTGCGGAACGCCGGGTTCGGCGTGTTGGAATTTTGCGGAGGGGCCGGCGACGATAGGCTTGGTGCCGAGGGGCAGGCGGCCGCAAAGGATCGCGGCCCTGAAGAAGGGATCCGACTTCGCAAAGGCGTGCGGCATACGGAGCGTAACAACGCACGTGGGATTCCTCCCCGAGGATCCCAACGACCCTCTTTTCCACGAGGCCGTAGCGGCGATACGCGAGGTGGTCGAGCATTGCGCAAAGAACGGCCAGGAGTTCTGGTTCGAGACGGGCCAGGAGACCCCGGTGGCGTTGCTCCGGACCATTCAGGCCGTAGGCTCCGGGAACCTCGGAATCAACCTGGATCCGGCGAACCTCGTGATGTACGGGAAGGCCAATCCCGTTGACGCGCTGGACGTATTCGGGAAGTACGTCCGGGGCTGCCATGCAAAGGACGGCCTTTACCCGACCGACGGCTATACCCTCGGCCGCGAAGTTCCGCTTGGGGAAGGGAAAGTCAATTTCCCCGCCCTGATAAAGCGCCTGAAGGAACTGGGCTTCGAAGGCGCCTTGACAATAGAGCGTGAGATATCCGGGACGAAGCAGGCCGAGGATATCCGGAAGGCCAAGGCGATGCTGGAAAGCATCCTGGCCTCGGCGTGAGCGTCACCTCCGCCTGCGCTTCCTCCTGTCTTCTCGTTCTTCTTCGCGCTCCACGGCGCTCTTGTGCGGCTTCAATTCCTCTCCCGGAGGCAGTACGCCCTTTCTCCGCTCGCTTTCTCCCCCGGGGCCGGCGTCTCCTGCAAAGCGATCCCTCCCGCCCGGACCGCCGTCCCGGCCGCGCGCCCGTCCGTCGTCGGATCGGCGGCCGGAGTCGCGGCCTCCGCGCCCGGACTCCGGCGGCGGAGGCGGTTCCCAGGACGGATCCAGGACGGCTTTGCGCGAAAGCTTCAGGCGCCCCTGCTCGTCCATGGATATCAGCTTGACCTCCATCCTATCGCCTATCTTGCAGAACTCGTTTGGGTCTCTCACGTAGGATGTGTCCAATTCGGACACGTGGCACATGCCTTCCACGCCCGGAAGTATCTCGAAGAAAACCCCGAACTCCCGTATGTTGACGACCTCGCCCATATATACTTTGCCTATCTCCGGCACGGCACACATGGTCTCGATGTATCGAACCGCCTCGTTCGCCTTGTCTCGCGTTGGCGACGCTACGACCACGCCCCCCTCGTCGTCCACGTCTATCGTGACCCCGAACTGTTGTTCCAGGCCGCGTATGGTCTTGCCGCCGGGGCCTATCAGCTTCCCTATTTTATCTATCGGTATCTTCATCTGGATGATCTTCGGCGCGTGTTCGGATATGTTCGGGCGTGGGGATGCCAGCACCGAGGCCATCTTTTCGAGCACCCTGAGCCTGGCGGTCTCCGCTCTGGTCATCGCCTCGGCCATTATGGCCGAAGATATGCCGGCGACCTTTATATCCATCTGGAGCGCCGTGATGCCCTGCGCGGTCCCGGCGACTTTGAAATCCATGTCGCCGTAGTGGTCCTCGTCGCCCAGTATGTCGGTGACGACGCACGGCTGGCCGTCCTCTATAACCAGCCCCATGGCGATGCCGGCCACCGGGGCCGAGATCGGCACGCCCGCGTCCATCAGGGCCATTGTGGCACCGCAGACGGAGGCCATCGAACTGGAGCCGTTGGATTCGAGGATATCCGAGACGATCCTTATGGTGTATGGGAACTTCTCGTACTCCGGAAGGACCGGCATTATAGCGCGCTTGGCCAGGGCGCCGTGCCCGATTTCGCGCCTGCCCGGCCCCCTCGGCATCTTGACCTCGCCCACGCAGAAGCTCGGGAAGTTGTAGTGGAGAAGGAACTTTTCCGCGAATTCCCCCCGCAAAGACTCCACGAGTTGCTCGTCCTGCACCGTCCCCAGGGTTACGCTTACCATCGCCTGGGTCTCGCCACGGGTGAACAGCGCCGACCCGTGTACGCGCGGGAGCACTCCCACCTCGATCTCTATCGGCCGTATATCGTCCCTGCCGCGGCCGTCGCAGCGCCGTCCCTCCAGTATCTGGCGGCGGATCGCCGTCTCTTGGAGCTTGTCGAAGGCCTCGCGGATATCCGCCTCCGCCGGTTTAGTCCCGGGCGCATCGCCCTCCCGCAGCGCGTACCTCTCGACCAGCTCGTCGGCCAGCTTCCTCAGAGCTTCCCGGCGGCCGAACTTCCCTTCAGTCCATGCCGCCTTCTTCACGTCCTCGATGTGGTTTTTCAGAAGGAACTCGTAAACCTCCCTCCCGGGCGGCGGCGGCGTGGCGACCTTGGGTTTCCCGGCGCGCCGCGCCAGCTCCTCCTGCATCGAGGCTATCTCGCGGATCGCACCATGCGCGAACTCTATCGCCCCGATGACCGTCCCGTTCGAAACCTCGGTGGCGCTGGCTTCCACCATCAGTATCGCGTCCTTCGTACCGGAAACGACCATGTCGAGGGCGGATTTCTCCAAGTCGGCGGGGGACGGGTTCAGCACGTACTTCCCGTCTATCATGCCGACCCTTACGGAACCGATCGGCCCGAGGAACGGGAGGTGCGATACGGCCAGCGCCGCCGAAGATGCGACCATGGCCAACACGTCAGGTTCCACATCCGGATCCGCCGACAAGACCATGGATTGAATCAGGATGTCTTGCGAATAATTCTCGGGCCACAGCGGTCTGATGGGCCTGTCTATCAGCCGCATGGTCAGGATTTCCTTCTCGGTCGGCCGTCCTTCGCGCTTGTTGAACCTGCCGCCGAATATCAGGCCCGCCGCCGACCCCTTCTCACGGTAGTCCACCGTCAGCGGGAAGAAATCCACTCCCTCTCGGACTTGCTGGTCGGTTACGGCCGCCAGCACTATCGTGTCACCGCACGTTACGACGGCCGATCCGGACGCCTGTTTCGCCACCTTGCCCGTTTCGATCCGGAGCTTCCGCCCGCCTATCTCTCGTTCCACGATGACGGACATTTTCATGTCCCCCTTGATTTCTAAGACCTGCCTGGAGGTAAAAGGAAAGGAACGGAGTCTAGGCGATCCGGAGCGCTCGGGTCGGAACGCCCGCCTGCCGGCCGGGACGGTCAGCTCGCTCCCGGTCGGCTTGCCTCAAGGCCAGAAGAGTAAAAACCGGAAGTCCGGGCGGCGTCTCGAATCTGGTCTATCGCGCGCGCCCGGAAGGAACCCCTCCGATCCGCTTAAGGAGGAACGCCTCCCGGATGCGCGCCAAGACGGACATCGAGCCTGCCCGCAGCCTCCCGGCGCCTCGCCCGCCGATCTGCGCCGCCCTTTCCCTCCGAACCCCTCGGCAAATCGCCCTAAAAGAACGCCGGCACCGCGCCGGCGATATCCCGCGGAGCGCACCCGGACGCTCCGCCGAAAAACATCGCGCCCCCGGACATCCGGAAACGGATCACTTCCTCAGCCCGAGCCTCTCTATCAGCTCCTTGTAGCGTTCGAAGTCGCTCCCCCGCAGATACCTAAGGAGGCGCGTCCTCTTCGAGACCATCATCGTCAGCCCTCGACGGGAATGATGGTCTTTCTTATGCTTCTCTAGATGCTTCGTCATCTCGTTGATGCGCTCGGTAAGCAGGGCGACTTGGACCTCGCAGCTCCCGGTGTCCTTCGCGTGCCTCTTATAAGTCCCGATCAATTCCCCGCGTCTGGCCTTCGTTATCGCCATGGCGATGCGTCTTCCCTGTACTCTTCCTCTCCGCAATTCGACTTCCACCCCTTCCGGGTTCTCATGCCCCGGAATCCATTATGCGCAGTATACTTGGCGTCGGGACGGACGCAACCGCTTTTCCGCGCCGCCGCCCGCGGCATGGAAGATAGACCGGGGCGGACGCCGATATCGTCGCCTCCAGCGAACGATCGCATTCGGATCACTCGGCCTTCATCTCCACGCGGATGCGGTCCAGGTACAGCGCTCGGGGATGTTCCGCGTCGCCTCGGGGAAAGGAGAATTCGATCCTGCAAACCTTATCCAGGTCTTTCGACGCTTCGCTCAACAGGGCGCTCAGTTCGTGCTTCGTCCCCTTGTCCAGCGTGAATTTGAACGAATACTGTTCGATGGCGTCCTCCGCCAGCCACTTCAGGACGACAAAAAGTTCGAGCGGTTCGCCGGAATCGTTGTATGCGTCGAACCTTAGGATCTCCCCCCTGCTCCAATTCCACTCCGCGCCCGGATCCAGATCTATGCCGATGGAACACAGTGCCTTCGGATCGTTTGGGGACTCTTCCGGCTCCAGGCGCAGCGACGCCGCACCGTCGCCGACTCCTTCGCGCCCCCTGAAAGGCCGGACCGCCCTGTAGCTCCATAAAAGAAAGTCCTCGTCCTTTTCGAAGGAGGAGAGAAGTATATATCCCTCCTTCGCGGCATTCCCGACGGAGGCGCGCGCCCTGCCGCGGGAATTCCTTTCCTCCTCCGATAAGGCCGAGTCGTCCTTGAAATTCAGCTCCTCTTCTCCTGCTTTCCTCTTCGGGACATGTCTTTCCGCGGAAATCGTCTCCGCGCGGCGCTGCTCCGGCCGCGGCGTCTTAGCCGTCCAAGCGTCTGGTTTCCCGGGACCGGGGTCCGATTTGCCGGCATTTGGACCTCCTGCGTTCGGGCGCGCGGTTTTTGGGGGCGTTTCGCCCGCCGGCGCAGCGTCCTTCGGAGCGGCCGCGAAGTTCGGCCGCCAGGAATCGCCGGCCGTCCCGCCCTTCCTATCCCGGTGGACTGTCGGCGCTTCGCGCCTTTCCGGTTGATTGGGATCGCCTCTTGGGACGCGCGAGGCATCGTTTCGATCCCGCGCCCCCCTGCCTTCGCTCCCGCCGGCTAAATACAGGATTGCAGCGATCAAGACGCCTCCTAGAACCGCTCC
>CALKMO010000047.1 GCA_937991785.1 uncultured bacterium
ATGGTCTCCTTGCGGCGTTTATGGGAGAAAAAGCGCTTCCCGGCGGCGCATACGAAGGATCCGCCGATCTTGTCGTAAGAGGAAAGATGATAATACCGAAGCGAACCGTCGCGGATGTCGAGGGAGGCAGGGACCGACCTGCCGCCGGGAACCAGCAGGCTGTCCCCGCATACCGCCAGAGCACCCTGGGGGGCGAGACCTCCGAACGACGGCGCCGAGTGCGGCTGGAGGATGTACATCTCGCCGAGCGCGCTGTTTTCCCATATTTCGGCGCCGGATTTCGCGTCCAGGCAGGAAACGAAAACGCCCATGAACGGCCATATTCCGGCGGCAAAATAGACGCGCCCGTCAACCGCGACCGGACCGCCGCGCGCCGGCCATGCCGATATCATCCGCCTGTTGCCGAGAACCATCCGTCCGGACGGAGCCGGCCGGACCTTCCACATAAGGCTGCCGTTGTCGGCGTCGAGGCATCTCAGGAATCCGTCGTCGGAGGCGACGTAAAGCCTCCCGTCCCACCCCGCCGGCGGCAGGCGAACCGGCCCGTCGGTATAAGCGCGCCATTTTTCGCGGCCGGAATCGAGATCGAAGGCGACTATCTTGTCCGAATCGTTGAACGCCACGAACACGAGACCGCCCATCACGACCGGTTCCAGCGCCTTGTCATAAGGCATGAGATCTCTATTCAAGGGTTCGTCCCAGGCCGGCACGCGCCGCGGGAACTTCAGCGACCATTTCAAGCGGAGCCGATCGGGAAGCCTCTCCGGCGAGGATGCGGTCCTCCCGGCGTCATACCTCCACATCGGCCAGTCCGCGGCCGCCGAATCGGTTGGGATCGCCGCCTCGATGATCGGAAGCAGGAAAACCGGCCCCAATATCGCGACGGCGCCGATGCGTCGCGCCGCCGCGAACCGGGCCGTCGGACGCCGCGATCGAAGCCCCGCGCCAAAACCCGGCCGTTCCTTCGAATCCTCCGGCCGATGCGGAGCGAAAGGCAATCCCCGCCTGTGAACGATGGCTATCATCCCCGCTTCTCCAATTAAGGATGCGGCGATACCGGAAGCACGCCGCTGAAAAGTTCGACGGGACACCTTCTTCAAGCGGGCACCAGGGCGCACGTCCGATTCAGCTCAGCCATCGTTGAAGCCGGAGACCGGCCCGAATTGCGCTGAGGCCGAATCGAGCGCCCCCCCAAGATGCCCTGTCGCAAGTTTAACCCCGCAGATCCGCTCATACAAGCCGCGCTAAACAGGCGGGGGCGATTTCAAGGTGCTGCCGTCCGCCGCGCGCGGATAAGAGAAGCGCCCGTCCGAAGCGGGATTCCGGCTGGCGATTATCGCCAGCCGCGCGCTCCTCCCAATTTTGAAACGGCCCTGCGGCGGCATCGGGGCCGATTGTTTGGTTCGCAGACGCAAGGATATTCACAGCCCCGCGCTGCGGATGCGGCGTCGGGGTTCCGTCACGCCGAGGCTTCAGGCGGAGCGTTTCGCGAGCAAACCGAGAGGCCGTCCGGCTCAAGCGCGCCGTTCTCGAGATTCTTACTCCGCCTTATCCTTAGGCAAAGGCGGTCCGCACGGTGTTTCCCAATGGGTTAAGAGGCTGTCCGCCGCAAACGAATTTCGGATACAGCAAAGCCGATGCCGGCAGTTTGCGGCGCGTCCGCATCATTTGCCTTCGTACGGAACGGCGGGTATCTCCAGCGTTCCGATCTTCCTGTCCCCGACCCAGAACGTGCCTCGGCGGAACCTTCGCGGCAGCACCATGACCCCCGATATGCGGATCAGGTTCTTCTCGTCGTCGGAGGCGATCTCTTTCGAATACCACGAATGCCAAACCTCCTCCCCCTTCGCGTCCTTCAAGACGAAATCCTCACCTTTGTTCTCCGCGTCCGAAGGCTGGACCAGGAACTCGATCCTGACCGCCAGCATCGTTTGCACCCTGCCGCCGTCGAATTCGACGTCCATCTCCTCGACCTTGGCGAGGACGATCTCGCTCCTCCGAAAAAACCCCAGGATCGAATCCCGCAGCCTGGGGAGAAGGAGGAAGACCGCGGTCGCCACGACGGCCAGTATGAGCAGCGAATAAACGAACCATCGGGACACCGCAATCCTCCCGCGATCCTTGCGCCCGCCCGTTCAATATCTTGCGGCGACCGCGCGGTTCATCCGCCTCCTGCCGGGCGCGACGGAAGCTCGATTTCGCGTCCCTCGCGCGCGCTCTCGTAGATCGCCGTCAGGAGTTCCAGCGATCTCCGGCCTTCCCGTCCATCCACCAGCAGGGGCTTGCCCTCGAGCAGGTGACGCAGCACGTCCTCCACGACGTTACGGCAAGGTCTGTCGGAGCGGAGCCTGCTGCGGTCTTTCTCGTCCCTGAAAAACCACGCCGGAGGGCCTTCGCGCGTCGTAAGGATTCCGGCCAGTTCTCCATGTATCTCCTCCCCCCAATATGCGTCTCTCGGGAAGGTCGTGGTCCCCAGTATCGTGCCCCACGCGCCGTTCCGGAACTCCAGCCACGCGAGCCCGATATCCTCCGTCTCAATCCTGTGGTTCAATATGCCTGTCTTGCCGCGGACCGTCCTGACGTCCCCCATGAACCAGATCAGCCTGTCTATGTTGTGGATGGTCTGGTTCGCCAGCGAACCCCCGCCGTCCATCTTCCAGGTGCCGCGCCACCCGCCGGCGTCGTAATACTGCTGGGAACGGTACCATTTCAACCGTGTCTCGCCGAGGAGCAGCCGTCCGAACACCCCATCGTCTATCGCGTTTTTTATGGTCCAGGAGGTTTCCGAGTAGCGCGTCTCGAAGTCCACCGCCAGCATCCGTCCGGCCTTTTCGGCCGCCGCTATCATCGCGTCCGCCTTTTCCAGCGTTACCTCCATCGGCTTGGTTACGATGACGTGCTTGCCGGCCGCCAAGGCATCCAAGGCGATGGGGGCATGAAGGCCTGAAGGCGTCAGCACGAAAACAACGTCAACGTCCTTGCGGTCGAGGATCCTGCGGTAGTCGGTAGCGTACTCGCAATTATGCCTGGCCGCCACCTCCCGGGCCTTGTTTTCGACGAGGTCGCACACCGCCGCGAGCCGCGCCCCCTTCGTCTCCGCGATCATCCTTGACCGCGCGGCGCCCATTCCCAGGCCGATCACCGCGAAACCCACATCGCCCATCGGACCGTTTCGCTCCTGCAAGGGCGAGGCGCCTCGCATCCTTCCAGCGCGCCTCTCCCGCATCCCCGCCGGCCTCTATTCGGCCCCCGCCGTCACTTCCACGACGCTTTCGGCGGGTGCGCCCAGTCCTGGAACATGTCCCGTATCCTGGCCGCCGAAGCGTCGCCTTCGTGGAATATTACGCGGTATCTGAAAGTCAGTTTTTCGCCGGCGTTGAGACGGTAGTCGCCGCGCGTCTCGAAAGAACTCTTGTAGTGCGAAAGCCCGAAGGAATTGGCGGCGAACAGTCCGTAATCCCTGACGTGCCAATAACCTGGGTGCCTGAGGTTAAAAGGATGGTCCAGGATGGCGACGCCGACTCGGCGGCCGTCCACCACGCCGCTGTAATCAACCCAGTGGGCCCGCTTGCCCCAGGTTTCGCGCTCTCCGACTCCGCCGGCGGAGTTCTCGATTCGGCCGCCCTTGTCTCCGTCCATACAGGTCGGGACGCGGATGGAACATATTCCGCCTTCCTTCGTATCTCCGAAGGTGACAGGACCTTCCGTGGCGATAAAGCATACGACAAGGTCCAGCACGCGCAACGAATCCCCGATGCACCACGCCCGGAACTCCCGTTCTTCAGACATCAGCTTCTTCATGTCCTTATCCCGCCATGAGAGGCGTTCGCGAAAACCACCCCATACCGGTCCGCCGGCGATCCACTCGAACGATTCGTGCGTCTGGAACCCGTGCCCTTGGGCCTCGCTCCAGTTGTCCGACCCGTTGACGTCCCCGTACGCCACATAAAGCCCCCTGTGGTGCGGGTGGTCCTGCGTCTCGCCCTTGATTCCTTTAACCATCGGGAATCTCCTGGCCATGAGCACGCCGCCGGGCCCGTAGACCGGGAAAAAATAAGGTCTTGCCGGGACTTCGTGCCTCCCCCCCGGAGCGTAGTTGTAGCAGGCCAACGGCCGCCCTCCCGCCATTATTTCGAGGCAGGATTTTCCTTCGACGACCTCGGCCCCCGGCGATTCGGGATGGCCGCCGGACTTCCCGGCCCCGCCGCCGGATGGAGCATCCGCAGCCTCGACGAGATATTCTCGACATTGACCGGCAGCCAGATTGTCGAGGACGAACGAAAGCCGTTTGCCTGAAACCTGGCACGCCACGGGGACGCCGGACAACCCGCTTCCGCCGGCGGCCGTCATCCTTACGGCGCCGCATTCTTCGGGGAGATCCACGTCAAGGGCGGATGCCACGCGATCCCTGCCCAACGCCTCGACCGACAGTCTCCATGATTTGGCCATCCTTTTCGCCTCCGATTCAGCAAGCCATGTTTTTCATCGCCCGCCTTCGGCGCGCGCTTTCGGCGGAAGCGCGATCCGGGAATCCCGGCGGGAAGGCGGAAGCCAGCGGTAATTATCTTCCTTCGAAACATTTCTTCAAAGTCGAGATGCTGGCGGCCGCGATCGCCTCCGGACCGTCCGAAAAATCGAAGACCTCGACCGAAACATACCCTTCGTAGCCGGTCTCCTTAAGCGCCGCAGCGATGGGGGCGAAATCGAGTGCGCCCATCCCAGGGCCCTTGCGATTCGGGTCGTTGGCGTGGAAGTGCACCAGGTTCCTCCCGCCCTCGATCCTGATCGTTTCCTGCGGCGGCCGGCCTTCCGCCGCCATCGCCTTGACGTCCAGGTGCAGTTTGAAGGCCGGGCTCCCCACCTCGCGGACCAGCAGCGTGCCTTCGGCCATGGTGTTTACGAAATTCGTCTCGTCGGGCCCGAGCGGTTCGAAGGCGATCGTAACGCCGGCGCGCAGCGCCTTTTCCGCCAACTCCTGGAACAGATCCACTGCCAGGCGCCAGGCTTCCATATAGGTTTGCGGAGGTTCTACGCGGCGCTGTTTCGGAGAACCGAAGACCATTATCCTTCCGCCGAGATCGGAACAGAGGCCGACCAGCGCTTCGAGGGATTCCGCCGCCGCCTTGCGCGCCCCCGCGTCGGGAGAGCAGACGTTCAGCCCGTCCCTGCCCGCCAGGAGCCAATGCAGCCCGACTATTTCGACCCCTTCGGCTTCGGCCGCCTTTCGTACCGCGTTCCTCCGTCCGCTGGAGATCCCGCCGCTGTTCTCCGCAAGCGTGAACGGCGCGATCTCCACCCCATGGCAGCCAAGGGATGCCGCATGAGCGAACGCGCGTTCGATCTCCCAGCCTTTGTAAAGTTCGTTGCAGATCGCGTATTTTATTCCCATCCATGTCGCCCTCCCGCACTCGCGGAAAAGGATTGCGCGTCACGTTCGGACAAAGCTTATAATAACCACAGCGGATTCCCAGCGCGAATAGCGTTTGGGGCGGGCTGCGGAACGGCTCGCGAAAATCCGAATATGGCGGACAGCCGGCTGAGAAACCGGACGGCCGGCCAAGAGAAGCCGAAAAGGACCGCTCGGAGGAATACGACGATGGGCGAATACTGGACCGACCCTGAAAATTTCAAATACTCCCAGGTGACGGACGTTGGCGATCCCGCGCAGGTCGCCGCGGCCGTCCACGATATCCGGCTGGCCGTGCTGTGCGTGCTGGACGCGGTCCTGCGGCGGTGCGAGCGGGATCCGGGATACGGCTTCATAGATACAAAGTTAAGCCTGGTAACCGGGAGGGATTTCGACGCCGGAGATCCCATACGCGGCCGCGGCACGATATACGGATGGATACAAGGGCGAGGGCTTGAGGCGCTGGCCGGCCATGACGAGTGGGTCCGCCGGCAGCAGTTTCTCCCGGCCGCTGTCAGAGAATCTTTTCACGAAAGGATATTGCGCGTCCTGGCGCGCGCTGTCGAGAAGACCGAGGCGATACGCGCACGAAACGAAGGCCACCTGTTCTTCATGATGTCGCCCGAGGGGAAGCCGCTCCGCCTGGACGAACGAGGCGCGCCGCAGCCCTTCGATCCGCCCGGCGGCGCCACGAACATGTCGGATCTGTTCTACGCCAAGGGGCTGGCTGCGGCCGGCAGATCGCTTGGAAGGCGTGACCTGGTTCGAGAGGCGGCGGAAACGTTCGGCCGTATCTGCGAAGACATCCGCGCCGGGCGGATGTACTCGGACCAGCAGCCCCTGGATCCCAGAAACCCGGCGCGCCCCGAACCGGGCCGATTCGGCAACGGCGGCCGCATGATAGCGATAGGCGCCGCCGCCGTGTTCGTGGAGGTCGCCGGCGACGGCGGATGGGCGGAGACGGGCTTCGAGTTCGTAGACCACATGCTCGGCCGCCACTCCAACCCGGCCGACCCGTCGGCCTGCGCGTTCGGACTCCCGTTCGACATGTGGGAGTTCGTAGACGACGCCGGCCGCCCGTGGGTAAAGGACGGCAGGCTCCTTTCGGATCCGGGGCACGCCACCGAGTTCGTCGGCTTGGCCCTCAAACTCGTACGCTCCGCCGAAAAGGCCGGGCGCCTCCCGGAAAAGGGCCGCGGGCGCGCCGAATTTTATAGGAAGGTCTTACCTGAAATCCTGAAAAGGAACTTCGAAAACGGGTTTTCGTCCCGCGGATTCGGCATCGTCAAGTCTTTCGACCTGATCTCCAGGCGGCCCATCAACCCGCAGATGCCGTGGTGGAACCTGCCGGAGACCATGCGCGCCGCCCTGGAGGTATGGGCGGAGACGGACGGCGAAACTAAGGAGGAAGCCGCGCTTATCGCGGCCAAATCCTGGAACGCCTTCGCGAAAAACTACGTCCGTAAGGAACTTAACCTGATGGCCGTGCAGACTTTGGAAGAGGACGGCAGCGTGGTGGATGTTATTCCGGCCACGCCTGACGCCGATCCGGGATACCACACGGGGTTATCTCTCTTAGACTGTCTTGACCTGTTGCCGGCGGTTTGAATCTTTTGGGCGCGAGCGGCGCCGCGCGCGAAGCGTAGATCTTTAAGACGACCGGACGGCTTTGTTGCGTAATTCGCGCCATAACTCTATTTGAAGCAATGAGTTGAGCGAAAAAGCATTCGCCGCGAGTCTGCGTTATAACTTTTTGTTTGGCAAGGTCTTATGTCTTTTATGCAACAAAGCCCGACCGGACAGGAGTCGAAAGGAACCGGCCGGCTCCGTTAAAGGACCGGCCGGCGCGAAAAGTTTTCATGCAAGACTTCGGGCGCCTGCACGAGGATGCGGGACGGCGGACGATGTCTCCCGCCATGCCGTCCGCGCGAAAAGGAAAGGGGGACCGGCAGGATGCCAATCCCCCCAACCCCCTCTCTCCTCTCCCCTCGCCGTCAGATCTTGATCTTTATGTCCACGCCGACGGGCATATTGAGTTTGCCCAACGCGCTGACCGTCTTGGCCGTCGGTTCGAGGATGTCTATCAACCGCTTGTGGGTGCGGATTTCGAACTGTTCCCTGGATTTCTTGTCGGTGTGCGGGCTGCGCAAAACCGTGTACCTCTCTATCTTTGTCGGTAACGGTATCGGTCCGTGAACCTTCGCCCCGGTCGCCTTGGCCCGCTCGACTATGGTCGCCGCCGACTGATCAAGGATCTGATGGTCGTAGGCTTCCATCCTAATGCGAATGCGATTCGCCATTTGTTGCCCGCTCCTCCTTCAACCCTTGATGCCGCGCCGGATTGTACTTTGGGCAGGCGGACAGTCAAGAACATGCCGCGCGAATCATCCCGGGAAAAGCTGATTCATGGCCATTTTTCGTTGACACGGCGGCGCCGCGTTCCTAACGTTCTAAGTCCCCCGCCGAATCTCGATCGGTCTTAGGACTAGGCGGGCGTTGGTCGGAAGCTTGGATTCGGGAAGGGATGCCCCCGGCGGAAGCGGAACTGGTACGGCTGGAATGAAAACGGTCAACGTTGGGATAATAGGCTTCGGGACTGTAGGCGGAGGTGCCGCTGCGATACTCGCGGAGAGCGACCCGCCGCTCTCTGATAAAATCGGAATAGATATCCGGCTCAAGCGCATCGCCGAGAAAAACAAAGGCCTGTGGCGCCCCGTCGGCGGCAGGCTCGACATATTCGCCGAGCGGGCCGAGGACGTGACGGATGATCCCGAGATAGACATAGTCGTTGAGGTAATAGGCGGGATCGAGCCGGCGCGGTCTCTGATCCTGCGGGCGCTGGATCGCGGCAAGGCGGTCGTAACAGCCAACAAGGCGCTGCTGGCGGCGCGCGGGGCGGAACTCTTTCGGAAGGCGATGGAGAAGGGGACTTCGATCGGTTTCGAGGCTTCCGTAGCCGGAGGAGTGCCTGTAATCGGGGCGATGCGCGACGGCCTGATAGCAAACCGTATCGAGGCGATAGTCGCCATACTCAACGGCACATCGAACTACGTCCTTACCCGAATGGTGGAGGGGGGGATACCGTTTTCGGAGGCTTTGGCCGAGGCACAGGCGCAAGGGTACGCCGAAAGGAATCCGGCCAACGACATCGAGGGCGCCGACACCGCGCACAAACTCGTGCTGCTGGCCTGCCTGGCGTTCCACTCGCTGGTGGACCTTAAAGACGTGCCGACCGAGGGCATATCCAAGCTGGCGGCGGAGGATATCCGGTATGCCGGCGAGATGGGCTACGGCGTAAAGCTGCTGGCGATAGCCAGGCGCCGGCCGAACGGTCTCGAGCTGCGCGTGCATCCGGCGCTGGTTCCCAAGGGGCATCCGCTTTATTCGGTTCGCGACGTTTTCAACGGGGTGCTTGTCTTCGGAGACGCGACCGGCCCGGTGCTGTTCTGCGGGCGCGGGGCAGGCCGCATGCCCACCGGCTCAGCCGTAGTGGCCGACATCGTGGACGCCGCGCGCGGCACGGCCCGCCAGGCCTTCTCGAAAATGGCCTTTCTCCACACCGGACCCGGCGCGGCGCCGCCCGTCATCCCCTTGGACGATATCAGGACCCGCTACTTCGTCCGTTTCACCGTCCAGGATAAGCCCGGGGTGCTCGGCGCCATCGCGCGGGTGCTCGGAGAAAAAGACGTCTCCATCGCTTCCGTCATCCAGAAAGAGCCGGTCGCAGGGGGGGGCGTCCCGATCGTCATGATGACGCACTCGGCCATAGAGAAGAATTTCCGGACCGCTATGGAAGAGATCGGAAGATTCCCGTTTTGCGTAAGGCCCCCGGCTTTCCTGAGGGTCGAGGAATAATGGCCGGCGGAACGGCGACCGAACAGCTGATAGAACTTCGCAGGCTCGCCAGGCGGTTCGGCGACAAGGTCGCCGTGGACGGCCTCGACCTTTCCATATGCGCCGGCGAAATATTCGCCTTCCTCGGCCCCAACGGCGCAGGCAAGACTACTACTTTCAAGATGCTCGCCGGCCTGTTGCGCCCCACCGATGGGAGCGCCCTGATATGCGGCTACGACGTGCACCGCCGGCCTATGGAGGCCAGGCGCATGATGAGCTACGTTCCGGACGAACCGTACCTTTACGACAAGCTGTCCGGCCGGGAGTTCCTGACGATGGTCGGCGGCCTTTACGGGATGTCCGAGAGCGAGGTGGAAAGGCGGGTGGAGGGGCTGAAGGTCGCGCTGGATTTCGATGGTTATCTGGACGATCTGGCCGAAAGCTATTCGCACGGGATGAAACAGCGGATCGCGCTCGCCGCCGCGCTGCTCCACGGGCCGCGGGTCCTGATAACTGACGAACCTACGGTAGGCCTCGATCCTCGAAGCGCCAGGGCGGTGAAGGGCATCTTCAGAAGCCTGGCGCGCGAGGGCGGCGCGGTCTTCTTTTCAACCCACACGCTGTCTGTGGCCGAGGAGATCGCCGACAGGGCGGGGATAATCCACCGCGGCAAATTGGTGGCCTGCGGCAAGATATCCGATCTTAAGGCGCTCGGCCGGCCGGGTGGCGACTTGGAAGACCTTTTCCTGCAGCTTACGGAAGAGTAGCCTGCCGCCCATTCGTTCTTTACCAGCATCCGGGACAGCGGCGGCCCGGTCCTCGTTCCGGTCGCGAAGATGAAAGAGGCGGCGGAAATGCGTCCATGGGTGGTGCGGTGCAAAAAAACTTCCCGCATATCGTCTCCGTCTTTTCCCTCCGTGCATGCTCCGCAAAAACGCGCGCGGTAACCGATCGGCAATTCAGACTGAAATGCGGCTTGAAGCGCCGGCTGGGGGATGTAGTGTCTGTTCGATCCGCACGGACGGCGGATTCCAGATAGGAATCGGGGCGGAAGCCTCCACCAGGCGCGTTCGATCCCCAGGGTTGCGGACCCGGGCTGTGCGGGAGAGGAGCGAATAGGGGGCGCGGTGGCGTTCGGGATCTGTCCGGGCGCATCTTTACGAGCGCCCAGCGCCGGACGCATTTTGACGGTTCGGCATGGAACCGGGGGGCCGCCGAAAGGGGGCCGGCGATGGCGATAACGGGGGAATGATGTCGGATGGAAAATATTCTGCCGGAACTCTATCGGAGAGGACTTGTCGCCGATTGCACCGACAGGGAAGCTTTGGGGAATCTGCTGGCATCCAAGCGCGCGACGCTGTACGTCGGGTTCGATCCGACTGCGGACAGCTTGCACGTGGGCAGCCTCGTCCCGCTTCTTGGGCTGGCGCGCTTCCAGCGGGCCGGGCACAGACCAATAGCGGTGGCCGGCGGCGGCACCGGGCTGATAGGAGATCCCAGCGGCAAGGCGACCGAGCGGGCGCTGCTGGACCGCGATAAATTAGCGGCCAACCTCGCCTCCATCAAGTCGCAGCTCGCCCGATTCCTCGACTTCGAATCGAAGACGAACCCCGCCAAGATAGTGGACAACGCCGACTGGCTTTGCCGCCTGGATCTTATCGGTTTCCTTCGGGACATAGGCAAGCGCTTTACTGTCAACGCGATGATCGCCAAGGAGTCTGTGCGAAGCCGGATGGAGGACAGGGAGTCCGGGATATCGTTCACGGAATTCAGCTACATGTTGCTGCAGGCGTACGATTTTCTGCACCTTTACAGGACGGAAGGGTGCGAGCTTCAGGCGGGGGGCAGCGACCAGTGGGGGAACATAACGGCGGGGATAGAACTGATACGCAAAGTCGAGGGGGGGACGGCGTTCGGGTTGACCTTCCCGCTGATAACGACTGCGGACGGGAAGAAGTTCGGGAAGACCGAGGCCGGCACGGTGTGGCTCGATCCGCGAAGGACGTCCCCATACCGTTTCTACCAATATTGGATGAGGGTTGACGATCGAGACGCGATCAGGTTCCTGAACTACTTCACGTTCCTGGATGCGGAACGCGTTGCGGAGCTGGAGCGGTCGGTCCGCGAGTCGCCCGAGAGGCGGGAGGCGCAGGCGGCTTTGGCCTTCGAGGTTACGGCGCTGACGCACGGTGCGGAGGCGGCTCGGGCCGCAAGGCGCGCATCGGAAGTGCTGTTCGGAGGGGAAGTGGCGGGGGTTTCAGAGGCGGATCTGGCCGAGATCGCCGGGGACATGCCGACGACAAAGCTGCCGAAGGATTTCGCGGCCGGATCCCCGCCGCTCGTGGACGCGCTTGTAAGGTGCGGGCTGTGCAAGTCCAAGGGCGAGGCTCGGCGGGACCTCGCCGGAGGCGGTATATACGTCAACAATGTCCGCGCATCCGGGGAGGCTGCGAGGTTGTCGTCCGCCGATGCGCTTTTCGGCAGGTACATACTTCTGCGCAAGGGTAAGAAGACGTACCACGCGCTAGTGCTCGAATGAGCCGTCATTCGGCCGCTCGTTCGCTCCGGGTCGGCAGGTCGTACGCGCCTGCGGCAGGATGCATCGGCTGCGGCCGGCGCTCGGACGGGATGAGTTTGGAGGCGGGGAATTGTGCACGGCGGCATCGTCCCTACGCTTGTCATCCTGACCCTCGGCGCCGCCTGCTGCGTGTGGTTGATGGGACGGCTCGGCCTATCGCCCGTTATAGGGTACCTGCTGTTCGGTGTAGCGATGGGGCCGTTCGGCAGGGGTCTTCTGCCAGAAGCCGGGAACGTCCGGGACCTTTCGGATATCGGCATAATCCTGCTGATGTTCTTCATCGGGCTGGAATTCCGCCTGTCCGAGATGCGGGCGATGTTGAAGGCGTGCATCGTGGGGGGCGGGATTCAGATCGCGGCAACGGCGACGCCGGTCGGGGCGCTTGCATGGTATCTCGGCCTGCCGCCGGCCGGCGCCGCGGTGGTGGGGCTGATGGTAGCGTGCAGCTCGACCGCGATAGCAATGAAGGCGTATTCCGACCGAGGCGAGGTCGATTCGCAGCAGGGCAGGCTCGCTTTGGCCGTCCAGCTTACTCAGGATATCGTCGCCATAGCGGCCGTAGCCCTTCTGCCTTTTTTTGTGCCGGCTGCCGGCGCCCGGACCGAAGGGGCCGAATCTTCGAGCATTGCCATAAATGGTTCGGTCTGGTGGCGTGTGCTTCTGCCGTTCGCGGCCCTGCCGGTGTTGTTTCTCGGGAGCCGGCGGCTTCTGCCGGTGCTGTTCCGGGCGGCGGCTAGGGCGAGGGCGCCGGAGGCCTTTTCGCTGCTGGCGCTGGGGGCGTGCCTGAGCGTGGCGATGCTGGCCGGGGCGGCCGGGGCCTCGCCGGCGCTCGGGGCGTTTCTTGGCGGGCTGGTGCTCTGCCAGACTCCATTCGCCTCGCAGATACTGGCCGACCTCAGCACGCTGCGCAACCTCGCGCTGGGCTTTTTCTTCGTGACCGTCGGGATGTCTGTGGACCTCCGGTTCGCGGCCGACCACGTCCTGTGGCTGATAGCCGCTCTTCCGTGCCTGGCGCTTTTCAAGACGCTGGCAGCGTGGGTGGGGCTGGCGGCCGCGGGCGCGCCGGTCTCGATAGCGGTCCCGGCGGCGCTGTCGCTGGCGCAGATGAGCGAATTTTCGTTCGTGCTCGGCGGCCAGGCCGAACGGCTCGGATTGATCTCCGGCGACCAGCTCCGGTTCCTCTTGATGCTCGGCGCGGTCTCGATGGTGATCGCGCCGTTCCTGATCGAGGCCGGGCAGCCCGCGGGGAAGCGCCTGGCCGACCTTTGGGGCGGCGCCGGGCGGGCGGGGACGGAACCGGGAGGATCGATGCCCGCCGGATCCGCTCCGCTGGCCGTGCCGGGAGGCGCGGGCGCCATAGTGGTGGGCTACGGTCCCGTCGGGCGCACCCTCACGCGCATCCTGATGGATTTCGGGATATGCCCGGTTATAATCGAGCTGAATCCGGAGACGGTGCGGAAGCTGAGGGAGCGGAATTTCCGCGTAGTCTACGGCGACGCGGGCCGGAAGGATGTGCTGGAGGCCGCGGGAATAAGGTCGGCCGAATACCTGCTTGTGACCCTTCCAGACCTTGCCGCGCGCGTGGCGGTCGTGGCTACCGCGGTCCGCCTGAATCCGGCGGTGAAGATCCTGTCGCGTGCGCGGTATCTCGGTGAGCGCGCTATGCTGGAAGAGGCCGGGGCCTCGGCCGTCAGCTACGAGGAGGCCGAGGTGGCCGTGGCGATGGCCGAGTCGCTTTTGCAGGAAATCGGCGCCGCGAAAGAGGATGTGGAACGAGGGAAGGCCCGCATCCGATCCGAGATAGCGGTAAGGACAGGGTTCACGATGATCCTGCCGTGCCGAGAGAACGGCAGGCCGGCTAAGGATCCCGGCGCATAATAACCCCCGCCGCAAGCCTTGCCGCTCCGCACATATCGGACCGGGGGAAGCGCAGCCGTCCCATATGATTCGCGGGCGATGGCGCGCAGGCGGCAACCCGAACGAGGTATAAGGATTCGGAGCTGAAACGGAAAGGGGACGGAGGAAGCGGAGAGGAGGGAGAGCCATGATAGTAGATTTCCACGTGCACCTTGATCCGAAAGATCCGAAGTCCGTCTTGCGCCTGCTCAAGACCGACGACAGGCTCGGCATAGACAAGAGCGTGGTTTTCTGCAGGGATAACGATTTTACCCTGAAGGCCGCCAGGGCCCATAAGGACAGGCTGATCCCGTTCGGGCAGGTCGAGTTCGGATACGAGAACCCGGCAAAGATCCGCGAATTGGCCGACAGGGGCGTTCGAGGCATCAAGGTCCTTCATCCGGCATTCCCATACAACGACCCGAGGATGGATCCTTATTACGGGACCGCCGAGGAGCTTGGTTTGCCGATCCTGGCTCATACCGGCATAGTGTCTCGGTCTAATCCGGACGTTCCGAACTGGATGGTGGATACCAGCCGCATGAAGGTCATCTTCCTCGACGCCCCCTGCCGCAGATTCCCGAAGCTCACGATAATAGCCGCCCATCTGGGCAACCCCGACCACGAAGAAGGGGCGATGATGGCGCGATGGCACCCGAATTTTTACTTCGACCTTTCCGGCTCGAGCATGCTGTTGCGTTCGCACGATTACTTCCGGGCGCTGTTCTGGTGGGATAGGGAGACGAGGTTTACAAAGAAGAGTCCGTGGAAGCCGTTCGACAAGATGGTCTTCGGGACGGACGAGCCGCTGGACCGGATGGGCGAGCCGATGAAGGAGCAGCGCGAACTGATCGAGGCGCTCGGCCACGGCGAAGAGACGATCGCGAAGGTCTTCGGCGGCACGGCGGCTAAGATACTCGGGCTGAAAAGGCGCGGTTGAGCGCGCCGCGGAGTTGGCGCCGATGAGGGTGCTGATAACAGGGGCTTGCGGGCTTGTGGGCAGGGCGGCGACGGCGGCGCTGGCCGGGAGGCACGAGCTGCGGCTGCTGGACAGAGCCATGCCAGCGGGCGGCACGGGACCGGCCGGAGCGGGAGCGGCGGAATTCGTACGCGCAGACATAACCGATCCCGAAGCCATGCGTAAGGCATGCGATGGGATGGATGCGGTCATACACCTCGCGGCGGTGGTATCGGGCGACCCGGCCAGGGGCGTCGAGATATTCCGTGTAAATGCGATGGGGACGTTCGTGGCGCTGGACGCGGCGCGGCTGGCCGGCGCCAGGCGTTTCCTGTGCGCCTCCAGCATCAATGCTACCGGCATGTTCGCCTACAGGATCAGCGGCAGACCGCCGGACCACGGGCCGCTTCCGATGGGCGAGGATTTCCCGCCCGCGCCGGAAGACCCCTATTCGCTGGCCAAGCTGGCCAACGAGCACACGTGCGCGGCGTTCCACCGGGCCTATGGGATCGAAACGGCTGCCTTCAGGATCGCCGGCGTATGGTCGGCCGAGGAGTACGATAAGGCGCTGGCGCGGGGACTTTCGCCGACGGAGGCATGGAGCGATTCGCTTTACAACTGGGTCCACGCGGAGGACGCCGCGGAATGTTTCCGCCTGGCACTGGAGGCGCCTAAGATACCCGGCTTCGGCGTCTACAACCTGTGCGCCGCCGACACGACGCGGCCTGAGCCGACGATGGATCTGCTGCGCCGCTTCAGGCCGGATCTCGCGGCGAAGGTTCGCGAGCCGTTGTCCGGCCGGGCATCGCTCATCTCGATCGCCCGGGCGGCCGCGACGTTCGGCTATTCGCCGCGTTTCAGGCTGGGGCCGTGATGCTGTTCGGCGGCGCGAGGCGTGGTGCAGGCGACGAGATCTACGGGCGTCAGGCGGAGCCGGCCGCGGCGCGCGTCTGGCGATCCGGCGCGTTGGCCGCGTGCGGCCGAATCCTCAGGATCGCTCGATTGGCGACGGGCGGTCCGAGTCTCTCCGATTTCGAACGGCTGGCGATCGCAGGGATGGAAAATGCAGGAGTGGAAGATAAAGAAGAACAGCGGGGAGTGCGTCCGATGCCGCGCGAAGTTCGAACCGGGCCGGCGCCTGTTTTCCGTACTATTCGACAAGCCGGAAGGATTGCTGAGGGAAGATTATTGCGCAGAGTGCTTCTCGGCTGAACGCCCGCCCGACTTCTTTTCGTTCTGGCGGACGACAATGCCGGCGCCGAACGCCCCTAAGCGCCCGGCCATAAACATGGACGCCATATTCGACGTTTTCCGCAACATGCGCGACCCTTCGGATCCGTCCGCGGCCAGGCTTAGATTCCTCCTTGCGCTGATGCTGATGCGCAAGAAGCGGCTGAAGCTCAACCGCATCGTACGAAGGGGGAGATGCGAATATCTTGTGCTGGTCGAGCCGAGGGTTGGCGCCGAACACGAGGTCGAATGTCTGGATCTGGCGGAGGCGGAGATGGCGGAGCTGCGCGATAGGCTGAGCGCCTGGATGGGCGGATCCCCAGCTGACGCCGCGAACGGATCTGAGACGAACGGCGGTAGCGGCGCGGAGTCGAAAGCCGGGGACGGCGCCGAGACCGTGGATGTGGCGCGCGGGGGTCCGGAAAAGAACGCCGAACCGGCGCTGGCCCCGCCCCCTCCGTCGGGGATATCTGGAGGCGCGTCCGGGCCGGACGAACAGTCCGTATCGAAAGGGGCGCCGGGATTCCCTAAAGAAGCACCGGGGCAGTAGGGGATCGCAGGGTCGCAGGCGGGCGCCTCGGCGGCGGGACGGTTATGCTCGATATTCGAGACAGACATGTCATGACGCCGATATGCGGCGGGCGCGGTGCCGGCCGGGCACCTGATTCGTGCCTGTCGGAGCGGGCGGCCGTTCGTCCATGCCGGATCCGTCCGGCCGCGGCGGCTCGTAGAAATGCGCCGATTGTTACCGCGGCCGCGATCGCGGCGGCCGTTTTTATCGCGGCGCTTGGATGCGGCGGGAAACGCGGCGGTCGGATTTCGGATTGCCGTCCGGCGGTACGCGTCGAGGAAGGCAGGGTTCGCCTCGAGGCTTGCGCCGCAGATCCCGACGGCGACAGGATCGCTTTCCGGTGGCGGCAGATCGGAGGCCCGCCGGTCAGGCTGTCGGACCCGACGGCGCGCGATCCGTATTTCGTTCCAGTCGAGGCCGGGCAGTACGAGTTCGAGGTCGTCGCTTCGGACGGGCGCGCCGAAAGCGCCCCGGCCAGGGTGCGCGTGCCGGTGTACAGACCTAACGCTCCGCCGAAGGCCGACGCCGGTCGGGATATCGAGGTTGAGGCCGGCCAGTTCGCATTCCTGACCGCGGCGAACTCGTTCGATCCGGACGGCGATCCTCTCCGATACGAATGGCGCCAGATCGAAGGACCGCGGTTGCACATTTCGAGAACCGAGCGCGAGTCGAAAGATGTCAGGATAAAACCGGCAGCGCCCGGGAAGTACGTGTTCGAGTTGAGGGTAGGGGACGGCAAGTGCTGGAGCGAGCCTGCGCGCGTCGCGGTCAGGGTGCTTCCTCACAACTTTCCCCCTTTAGTGAAGGGACCACCCGACGCATCGGTCGAGCTGCCCGTGCCGCGCGGCGCATCGGGCGCGGCGGCGCTTCCCGATTCGGGAAACAGACCTCCGGTCGTGGCCGTAGCGCCCGGGGGGACCGTCGCGCCAGGCCGCGAGATCGTCCTGGACGGTTCGGGCACATCGGACCCTGATGGGGATCTGTTGGAATTCTGGTGGGAACAGGTGAGCGGCCCGCCCGTCAGGATGCTCAAGGGCAAACCGGATTCGCCGGTATGGACATGCAGGCTCCAGCAAACGGGGAATTACGTTTTCCGCATGAGGGCGAGCGACGGCCGCAGGGAGGCCGTATCGGGTCCGGTGACTTTTACGGTGGCATCCGGCAATCTGCCCCCGAAGGCCGACGCCGGGCGGGATATTATAGCGGAGGCTGGGAAGCCGGTTCGGCTCGACGGCAGCCGATCGAAAGATCCCGACGGCGATGCGCTGACGTACCGATGGCGGCAGATCGAAGGGCCGAGAGTCAGGGATTGGATCTACGAGGATATGGGAAGGCCGGAACGGCCGGCCTTTGTGCCGCGCGAACCCGGAGAATACGCTTTCGAACTGGTGGTCAGCGACGGCAAAGAGAACAGCGAGCCGGCCGTAGTGCGCGTTTCGGTCCTGCCGCCGAATCGCCCCCCTTCGGTCAGGTGCGATAGGGCGGTAAGGGTTCCCGTAGGGCAGCCGGTTCGGATAAGGGCCGAGGGCGAGGATCCAGACGGCAACGCCTTGTGGTACAGGTGGCGGATGTTGGAAGGACCCGCGCTGCCGAAACTGCCGCCGGACGCATGGAATCGGAAGGATCTCGAATTCGTGCCGAACGCGCCTGGATTGTACCTGTTCGAGGTGACTGCATCCGATGGGCGGTTGGAGAGTATCCCGGCGCGATGCCAGCTCGGAGTGGATCGCCACAACACCCCTCCGACCGCCCATATATCAGGGCCTTCCCGCGCCAAGACCGGTGAAGAAGCAGTGCTCGACGGGCGGCTGTCTTGCGACCCGGACGGCGACGCGCTGACTTATAGGTGGAGCCAAATTTCCGGCCCTAATCTGGAACTGGTCCCATCCGGACCGATATTGACCGTTAGGCCGCCGGAACCCGGAGAGTACGTCTTCGGCCTGGTGGTGGAGGACGGCCGCGATCGGAGCAGGCAGGCGACCTTCATGCTGCGCGTCGCGGGCCGGGATCGGACGGAAGACGAGAAGCCCGGCGCGGAAATCAACGGAGGCGAACGGCGCCCGCCCGGAGAGAGGTAATGGATCCGACGTTCCTGCGGTCGCCGGTTTTAGGTTGTCGCCTGGCGATCCGAGCGCGCGCCGTTTCCTCCATAGGCGGTGCCTTCGACCGACGGCGCCTCGCCGATGTCCGGCAGCCGCGCTGCGACGCAACCTCCGGCGGGTATGGCCGTTGCGCCCTGAAGAAGTCCTGAGTTTCCGGGAAAACATCGCACACAAAGTTGTCCACAAGAGTTCTAGGAAAGCGTCCCTAATATCGTCAACCACAGTAGTGGACGCGTGGTATGTTGGGGGGCGGTTCAGCTTAAGGGGATTGATGCAGGTTACATTATTGATGCAGGCGCCGCCTCCGGGAAGCCGTTTCCTTAAATTTGGCGCGAGCCTTACGCCGGTTGGTTCCGGCCTTTTGAGAGGGGGGAATTTATCATTGACCTGGTGCGAAAAGTCTTTTAATCTTGTGTGGAGTTTCCGGAAGCGGTTGAGTTCGACTAGCGATCCGGGCCGGCATCGTCCGGTCGGGGTGTGAATGGGTCGTTTGGGAGACGAAACGGCGGGCGCCGGAATGGCGGCGCGGGGACGCTCCCGCGGGGAGCGGACGCGGACGCTTTTTTAAGGGAGCGGCGATGTTTACGGATCGAGATCTGAAGACGTTGGCGCTGGCGGCGGCGTTTGGATTGGTCGCTGTAGGGTGCGGCGAACGGTCCGGGCAGCAGGTTTGGAACTGGGGGGCGGATCAGCCTCGCGCCGAGGCCGCCGGCAAAGATGCTGCGAAGGAATCGGCGCCGGCCGGCGAGGCCGCCGCTCCGGCCGCGGCGGAAGCGGGAAAGATCGGCGAGGCGAAGGCGACGCCGGGAGGCGAGACGGCATCGCCGCTGGGCGAGAGCCCTGAGGAGCGAGCGAAGAGGTTGCTCGAGGAGGAGGCGACAAAAGAGAGGATACGCCGCGAGGCTCGGCGCGCCGAGTCGGACCACAAGTTCCAGGCGGGCCTCAAACTGTATCAGGATCTTGAGTATGAAGTCGCTTTGAAGGAATTCGAAGCCGCCCTTCAGATAGATCCGGCCCACGAGAAGGCGAAGGAGTATCTCAAACGTACGCGCGCAATACTCGGTCGGAGAGAGGATAAGGTGGCGGAGCAGCTCAAGGCGCTCGACAACCAGACCAGGGCGAAGATCGAAGAGACGCTTCTGGCGTTGCAGAACGCGCTGGAGGAGGCCGAAAAGCTGGAGCGGGAGGGGAGCGGTGCCGTCCTCGAGGAGGAATACGCCGATAAGGAGGCGGGTCTGGCCGAGCAGATAAAGAAGCTGCGCGCGGCGCAAGATCGGCTGACGCGCGTGCGCGAGATCATACGGTGGATGCCTCTGCAGGTGAACCTGGCTGGAGAGCAGCGCCGGACCGACGAGGCGATGGCCAGGGTGAAAGGAAAGATAGCCGACAAGGAAGCCGAAATACAGATGCTGCGCCGCGAGGCCGCCATGAAGGCTGCGGAAGAGATGAAGGTCAGGGAAAGCGAGCTCCACAAGGCGCGGATAAAGAAGCTGCTGGAGCAGGCGAAGGATCTGTACGAGAGAAGCTTCTACCGCGAGGCGGAGAATCTTGCCATCCGAATACTTCAGATAGATCCTTTCAACTCCGAGGCCGAGTCGCTCAAGATGAGGGCTAGGCAGAAGAAACACGAGCTGGCTTCTGCTCAGATACGGAAAAACAAGAAGGAACAATACCAGTGCACATGGGAGGAGATCGAGCGAGAGCACGTCCCGATCGCGGCCGACCTGGTCTACCCGTCTAACTGGGACGAGATCGTGGCCCGCACCGACAAGATGGCGATAGTCGGCGACCGGGCGGAGCCGGAGTGGAAGAAGACGATTCGCAGGCAGCTTGAACGGAAGGTGGCGTTCGAGTTCCTCGAGACGCCGCTTCAGGAGTGCATCGCGTTCCTGCGCACGCTGACCAACATCAACATTATAGTTGATCCGAAGGCGATTCAGGGGGACGGCCCGCCGATCACGCTCACCGTCCACGATATGCCGCTGGACATGGCCCTCCAGTGGATCCTCCGCCTGGCCGAACTCGACTACGCATTGAAAGATAACGCCATCTTCATCAGCAAGCCCGACCAGCTGCGCGAGGACGTCACGCTGCGCATTTACGACGTGCGCGACCTTACCATGGAGATACACGACTTCCCAGGCCCGGACCTTCAGCTCCAGACGGTAACAGGCGCCGGGGCGGGGGGCGGGCTGCCGCCGCTCCCGCCGCCGCCTGAGGCGCCGGCGGTGACCGTGGAGAGCATCGCGGAGCTGATCAGGACCAGGATAAAGCCCGACTCGTGGGACGTGAACCTCGGGACGAGCATCGAGCAGAAAGGCGGGCGGCTGGTTGTTATGCAGAGGCCTGAGGTCCATAGATTGATAGATCAGCTTCTGGCCAACCTGCGCTCCGCGCAGAAGATACAGGTCGTCATCGAATCGCGGTTCCTGACGATAAGGGAGTCGTTCCTGGAGAGCATAGGGGTCGACTGGGGCGGCCTCGACACCAATGTGTTGTTCGGCGATTTCGGCGACCTTACCCAGCTCGGAATGCGCCAACCCCGCCAGGCTGGCGGCACGGAGACCAATCCGCCCAATACGCCGTTCCCCGGGCTGACCCAAGGCATAGACAACGCCCCGGCTGGCACAATATCGGTCATCGGCGCGATCACCAACCACCTGGCCGGCTTCTTCTCCAACGACCCGACCACGATATCCGGCCTCGATACCACCGGCCACCTCGTCCAGATGGGGCTCAACAGCCAGCTCACCGTCCTGAACAACACCCAGATGCAGCTCTTCATCAAGGCCCTCACGATGCGAGAGAATACAAGCTCGCTGCTGACCCCTAGGTTGACCGTGTTCAACACCCAGCGGGCGCACATGTTCGTGGCCCGCCAGAGGTCCTACGTGGGCGACTACGAGATATCGGGCGACGCCTACGACCCGGTGAT
>CALKMO010000048.1 GCA_937991785.1 uncultured bacterium
CAGGATCGCCGATAAGCAAGCGCTCGAGTGGCTCGAGAAACAGCCTCCCCCGATCGTCGCCGCGCCGCTCGCGTGGCAACCGCGCCGGGGCGTCCTCTTCTACATGCCCAACAACGACGGCGACAGCATCGGCGGCGATGCGCTGCGGACGGCGAAGATCCGCACGGCTACTAAGGTCTTCCGGCCATACTTCTTCGACGCAGCAGTCCCGTTCTTGTACGCATGGCCGCTCTCGACGGCCGCAGCCGACGTCGACTCTGCGAACGCCATCTGCCGCCTCGCCGACCGTCTCTATCAATTCGGGCGAGGGATCGACATGGCATGGGCCTGGGGCGAGGTTCTGGACGAGGAGCTGCTCGCAAAGCACGCGGGCCGCGTCTTCCGTCCCTCGGGCGGGTCGGGTGGGACGATGCTCCTGTGCCCTTGTTCGGGGTCGCTCGTGAGCCTTGATCTTCGCCACGAAGCGTTTGGCAGACGCTTCGAATACGTGAAAAAGGGCAACTCGGTGAAGGTGGTTTTTCGCACACCGCCAAGACCGCGATTTCAGCCTATCTCCTATGAGAGCTCGCCCTCGCGTCAGCTCTACGAGCTTCGGAGCTCGACAGAGGAGGCGGCGTTCACGCCGTGGCCTCTGAGGCGCGCCTCGGCCCTCGTGGTTCTGGTACGCGACGCGGCCGTGGAGCGCCTAGAGCGTGCGATGCTCAACCGCAAGGCCGAGATCGAGCGCGTCCTCGTGGGTCGCAAGCCCGACGGGACGAACGACGGTCCGCCCGAGGATCGGGTGCGGATCATTCCCCTTCCCTCCATCGGGCACGTCCACGCCGACCGCGAGATCCGGCGCCTGCTGATCGAGGTGCCCCCAAGCTGCCCGCTACGTCCGGACGACGTGCAATGGGCGTTCTCCGGTCTCGATGTCGTGGACGCGGAAACAGGCGAGGTCCGGGCAGTCTTGACCCCGACCGCTGACCAGGGATTCCTCCGTCACTTCGGCCTGGGGGACGACAGGTGTTACCGCGTATGGCGCACGGTGACGCCTGCTGCGCTGCCGGAACACGCCCGGCGCCGGCGGATCGATCCGGGCCGCAAGCTGGCCGAGGCGAAAGCCGGAGGTGAACGTGCCGAGGAGCAAGCGCGGGCCGCGGCCGCGGTTTGCCAGGCGCTACGGCACGCCGGGGTGCGAGCAGGTGTCGAAGCCATCCGTGTTCAGCGTGAGCCCTTTGAGGCGAACGGAGCCCGCGTCGAAGACTTCGCTGAAGGCACTCGATTCCCAAAGGGGCGTCTCTGGCACGTGGAGATCCAGTTCGTCGAGCCCATGGCGGGACCGCTCGTGATCGGCGACGGCCGCTTCCTCGGATTGGGTGTGATGGCTCCGGTGCTCACGGTCCCTGGTGTCCACGTGTCCGCGATCGAGGCCGGGCTCCGGGAGACGCCAACGCAGACGACGTCGTCCGAGCGTTGCGCCGTGCGGTGATGGCGCGGGTCCAGGAAATGGTTGGTGCTCCCGAGAGAGCCGGTTGCGCTGTTTGCGGACGATAGGGAGATTTCTGGGGATCCAGGGGGGACTTTGCACCGACGCTTCATAGTGAGCGCACCGCGCAGGGACGCCGTTTTTCTCAATTCTCCACCCGGTTTTTGTGTGCGCGAGTGGATATCTGCCGCAGCATAACTAAAAGGACCGCCGCAATCGCATGGCCGGAAGGAAGGAAGTTAGGCCGAAAGGAAGAAGGGAAAAGGGAAAAAACGTAAGCGCTCAACGCAGGCCGCGGGCGAAATTGTTTCCGGTCGGCATGAGGATTGATTCGAGCGGCGGATGGAATCAGAAGGCTACGCCTGGGCGGGGGCGGCGAGCAGAAGCGGTTTCTGAGGAATATGTCGCCGGTGGCGGAATCGTGCAGTTGCCCTCGGTAGCCGACGCTCGATTCGTGGGCCGATCCCGCCAGCGAGGAAGGCAGGCGGTCGGTCGAAGCCCATCCGCCAGCGGCGGACGGATCGGGCGCGAAGACCCTGCTGTTGCCGTAGGCGTCATATGCGAACCGCGCGGCCCAGGCGAAGCGGCCCGGATCGCCGGCGTCGCTCCCCCACAGCCCCGTCACGTTCCCCAGGCCGTCGGCAGCGTAGGAATAAACCGCAGCGGCGGACTAGTTACGCTCAGGCCCGGCGAGATTACTGCTGATAGATCGAACCCAAGTAGCCGTTATCCCAGTCAATGAAGAACAACAGGCAGCCTCCCGAAAGGCCCATACAAGTCAGAGCATCGCAACCCGCCGCCTTGGCGACATCCTCGTAATCAGTGATGCTCGCCACAAATTGCATCATTTTTCCTGTCTCGGGAGACAGCAGACCTTCCGGCTTGCCGGTGAAGAAAGGAGCCCCTCCTATTTGCGCCCTTACAGGACCGTATTCTTCTACGATCCTCCAATATTCCTCTTCTGTCGAAGGCATCATGTCCTTGGACATCCGGCGCAGCGCCATAGGAATACCCGAGAACGGCGGGACTTCCGATTTTATCTTAATTGGTTTCGGAGGAGTGTTCTGATAAACCAGAGATATCACCTCTCCGGCATCAGACATGCGGAAGATGTTTATGCGCAGCATCGATGGACAATCAGGGCAATACGGCAACATGAATTTTCGCCACTGCGATGGTACGTCCAAGGCAGCTCTCAGTCTTGGATCCGTGAGGTCAAAGATTGCCCAGATGCGCATCCGCTTCCCGCAACAAAAACAGATCGGGCAATTTTCTTCTTCGCCGCCAAAGAAATGCCGAACTTTCGAACTATTCTCGAGTTGTGCAAGCAGGGGAATGAAGCCGCGCTTGCACGCCCACGATCCCCAAGGGTGTGGAGGCAGAAGATCCTCGTTCGGCCACACGTTAGGGAACGTCTTGTTCATAAGCGTTTCCTAATTGCGAAAAACCACGTCCTAACTCATTGGCCTAAGTACTCGTCAGCTTGCCGTTGCCCAATGTATATGACAAAGCCCGGTGAAAAACCATTTGTGAAAAGATTATCGGCATCCGGACCTTAAGACTTTTATTTACTGTCATGCGCCTTTCATAGTTTCCTTAATTATGCAGAGTTTGCATCTACGCCAAATCCCTGTAAACTATCCAACAGATATTTGGGACTGGAATAGTTTGTGACAGCGATCGCTTCGGTTGAAGCGGTCCCTGGTTTGCGGGGACGGATCAGCCTTGCTACCGAAAGGGGATTGATTCATTGCTTGCGGGGAATTCGTAGATGGCAAAGCTCGTGGTGTATATCGGCGCCGAAGTTCGGGAATATCAAATAGAAGCGGCTACGACCATCGGCCGCCACCCCGACAATACCATTCAAATACTAGAGCCTATGGCTTCCCGCTGCCATGCCCGGATAACAAAGGGGCCGGAAGGTTATGTTTTGGAGGACTTGAAAAGCGCAAACGGGACTGAAGTCAACGGAAGGAAGATTGAAAAACGAACCCTGATGCATGGGGACACGATAAGGATCGGGAACGTTCGGATCATCTTCGAGGAGGAATCGGAGCGGAAAGCGGCCGAAGACATAGGGCCGACGCTGGTGGCCAGGCGCGAGGATGTGGGATTGCAGCGGCAGCCGGCTGGGGGCCCGTCGCCGGGGCCAGAACCGGCGTCGCCACGGCCTGGCCGGTCCGTCTCGCCGTCGCCGGAGCCCGAGTTGTCCATCATGGTTCCCAGGCCGAGCGTCCCGGTGCCGCCCGATCGGGACCGGGTGCCGCCGCGCGCGCCTTCCCGACCGGTCGAGTCTCCCGCGCCGGTTTCTCCACTTGGCGGCGCGCATCGGCCGATCGCTCCGGACGGAGCGATCCCGCCGCCTGAGACCGGGCCGGCGCCTTTCCGTGTAGGCGTTCCAGCCGCCGCTCGCGCCGAAGCGGAGGTGTCGCTGATGTTACCCAAGCCCCCCTTGGCGCCGCCTACGGCTCCGGGAACCGCGGAGACGCCGCCGGTCGGCGGCGGTCCGGTGGAACACATGGCCGTTCCTGGAACGAAGCCCGGTATTTCCCCGGCGCCGGGATTCGCTTCCGCGCCGGCGACGGAGCATTCGCCGCTGCACGCGCCGCCCTTCTCCTCCCCAACCGCCGCCGAACCCCAGCTCGCCGCAGGCCGGACTCCGCCGACCGCCGCTCCAATTTCTGATCGGCCGGCGGCCGCCGGTCCGTTTTCCTCCGCCGGCGAAACGCTTCAACCGACGCAACCGTTTCCGGCGGGGCCGCAAGCGGCGGAGGCTTCGCCGCCGCCAACCAGCCCGATGCCGCCGGCGGCCGGGCAGCGGATCGAGCCGGCCGACTTCCTGCTGAGGGTTGTCGCGGGATTGCTGGATACCGCCGTCCTGTTGATCGTTCTCGGGGGATTGGCGGTATATCCCATCTATGCCTTCGTATTTCCTCTGGTGGGAACCGGCATCCAGCGGGCGGTCATCTCCGTATTCGTCAGCTTGGTTTGCATGATTCTCGGATTCCTATACTTCGCCGTCCAGGAAGGGGGATCGTCGCAGGCCACGATCGGGAAAAGGCTGGTGAAGATACGCGTGATGGACGTTTATGGCCGGCCGTTGACTCCGGCTTCGGCTGCGATCAGGACTATCTGCAAGGCCATTTCGGCCCTGCCGTGCTTCCTGGGATTCATTTGGGCGGCGTTTTCCAGGCGCAAGCAGGCATGGCACGATTCTCTCGCCGGTGCGCTCGTGGCGATGCGGTACGAAGAAGCGCAGGCTGCGCCGGCCGATATCAAGGCGGCGTCCGCCCCTTTGCCCGCCTGCCATGCATATGCCCCTCTTCCTATTGCGGCGCCGGCGCCGGCAGCTCCGGAGCCGCCCGCGGCGCGGGAAGCTGCAATGGGCCGCAGATGCCCGAATTGCGGCGCCGCGGTGGGACCGAGGGCCAAGTTCTGCACGGAATGCGGTGCGAAAACGCCTGATGTCGCGGGCGTCGAAGCGAAATGCCCGGTCTGCGGTTCCTCTATCCGGCCGGGCGCGAAATTCTGCGGGAGCTGCGGCCGCAAGCTGGCGTAGTTGTAGCGCCAGCTATTCCGGGGGTGTCGCACAGACGAGCGCAGGATCTGAGCGGCGAGAAGCCAGGGGTTGTGCGCGAAGGGAACCCAAGGGGCCCATCGCGGTACTCGCGCCGCGGCGAGCTATTCGCGCGGAGGAAGGCTGCAAGCCATGGCGAAGACTACGATCATCCGTAACGTCAGAAGCATCGTAGACCGCAGGAAGATACTCGATGCCCTGTTGCGCCAGCTGCTTCAGAACAAGACCATATCGCCGGAAGACCTGGACCGCGTGATGAGCATAACCATCGAAAAGGTCGCCGACACGCTCCAGGCCCAGGCCATATCGGTCTTCATGGTGGACAAGAAGACCGGGAGGATCAGGTTTCAGAACGTATATTACTCGCCTCTCCTCCACGGCGACGACCCGATCAAGAAGCGCGTATACGAACGCAAGGCGGAGGAGCTGGAGAAGCTCAGCCTGGCTCCCGGACAGGGCATAGTCGGCCAAGTGATAAAGACCGGCGAGCCGGCGTTCGTGCCGGACGCGCATAGCGATCCGAGGTTCTATGGGCAGATAGATCAGGACACCGGGTTCGTAACCCGCTCCGTTATCGCGGTGCCGCTCAAGGTGGGCAACGAGGCCGTGGGCGCGATCCAGGTGCTGAACAAGTGGGTCGGAGGCAAGGCCGGCCAGTTCACGCAAGAGGATGTTTATCTCTTGCAGGATATCGCCGACTATTCGGCCAAGGTCATTCAGCGCGCTCGGGACCCGAACACGCCGTTCTCGGAAAGGGAGATGGCGCAGTTCGTCGCGCGGCACGCGAAATGTCCCTACATCGAACCGGATCCGAAGAAGGACGTGGACGTCTCGCTGTTGGAGAGGATCGGAAGCGAGACGCTGAAGCGGTACCAGATCCTGCCCTTGCAAATGATCGGCGACAAGTCCGTGCGCGTGGCCATATCCAACCCGCTCGATTTTCAGCGCATCGAGGACTTCGAGATCGTGACGGGTCTTAAGGTCGCCGAGAAGTACGTCGCAGCGGCAAGCGATATACGGGATGCCGTCCTGAAATTCTTTCCGGAGGCGAGCAGGGCCGACGAGGCGGCCGAGCGGCTGCGCGCGGAATTCGATGCGGCCAGAACGCAGGAGACGGCCGGAGAGGAGGTGTCGGTCGAAAGCGAGGACGAAAACTCGGCTCCCATAGTGGCGCTGGCCAACCGGATAGTGGAGGAGGCATACTCGCAGGGGGCGAGCGACATCCACATAGAACCGATGGAAGAGAAGGTGATGGTGCGGTACAGGATAGACGGATTGTGCCGCGAAAAACTCGTTCTGCCCAAGGCCGCACACAGGGCGCTGGTCTCGCGGATAAAGATAATGGCTGAGCTGGACATAGCCGAGCGGCGCCTTCCGCAGGACGGCCGGATAGTGTTCAAGAAGTTCAACCCGAAATACGACCTCGACCTGCGCGTCTCCGTCGCCCCGATGAATCACGGCGAGAAAGTGTGCATGCGCATACTCGACAAGACGAAATCCGCGCTGCCGTTGGACAAGCTGGGGTTTTCGGACTACAACCTCGAACTATACCGGAAGCAGATACAGGCTCCATACGGCATGATCCTACACTGCGGCCCGACGGGTTCCGGCAAGTCCATGACCCTGTACGCGGCGCTCAACGAGATAAACTCCCCCGAACTGAACATATCAACGGCGGAGGATCCCATCGAATACACGATAAAAGGCATAAACCAGATGCAGGTCAGGAAGGACATCGGGCTCACGTTCGCCGCGGCGCTAAGGTGTTTCCTCCGCCAGGACCCGGACATAATACTGGTGGGCGAGATACGCGACGAGGAGACGGCCGAGATAGCCATCGAGGCCGCGCTGACCGGCCACCTGCTCTTCTCCACTCTCCACACCAACGACGCGCCGACGACGATACCGAGGTTCACCGAGATGGGGATCGAGCCGTTCATGGTGGCGACATCGCTTGTATGCATATGCTCCCAGCGCCTGCTGCGCCGCGTCTGCTCCTGCGCCGTCCTCGACGATCCGAAGCCGGCCGAGATCAAGCTGCTCGAGCGCGCGAAGGACGGCAGGCCTATAGGCAAGATAAAACGCCTGGCAGGATGCGACAGGTGCGCCAATTCGGGCATGAAGGGCAGGACCGGGATACACGAGGTCCTGGTAAACAACGATGAGCTTCGGGAGATAATAAACAGGGGCGGGAACGCCGACGAGATCAGGCTGGCCGCTCGAAGGACCGGGATGCGGACGCTGTTCGAAGACTGCATGGAGAAGGTCAAGCTGGGGATAACCACCATGGAGGAGGCGCTGGGCACCGCCAGGCCGGACGATACCGCCGTTTGACCCGGGGCTCATCGTGCAGGCCGGGAATCGGTTTGCGTCGGCGGAGGCCGGGCTGCGGGGCACGTCATGGCTAGGGTCTTCAGGCCGTTCCTTCATTGAAGAAGACGCACAGGCCGTCCTTGCCTGGGGCCACGATATCTAGTCTTCCGGTTCCGCGCAGGTCGGCCACCTGGAAGAAGATTCCGCACCCCTTGGCCGCATCGTTCGGGCCGTAGTCCACAATTTGCTTGGCGAATCCCTCGCCGGTCCATTTGAAGTAATACAACCCGTACGGATCGTATTCGCCGGGGTCGCGTCCGCAGTGGGCGCGGTAGCGCTTGCCGGTGACCAGTTCGGGCTTGCCGTCGCCGTCCAGATCTCCCCACCACATGTCGTGGTACTGGCTGTTGAACGGATCTATCGGATGCTTGACCCACTCGCTTCGCCCGCCATTCCGGCGCTGCTCCCACCAGTCCAGGCCGTAGCCGTGGGCCTGGCCGACGATCAGGTCGTTGACTCCGTCTCCGTTGACGTCCGCCACGATTATGGGGACGCTCGCCGAACCGAGGTCGAAGGCGCGCACCAGCTCCCACGGCCCGGAAAGCGGATTCCCGGGGGGCGGTTTGAGCCATCCGTGGCGGCAGACCAGTTCCCCACGGCCGTCGCCGTCTATATCGCCGAATCCCAGCCCGTGGCCCAGCTTCCCGTCGTATAAGACGAACTCGCGGAATGCGCCCTTCCCGCGGCCCGCGGAATCCAGGACGAGCTTGTACGCCTTCTGCGGATGGTTGGGGGTGTTGGGGACGATTTCGAGCCGTCCGTCGCCGTCCAGGTCCCACGCGCGCGTCGTCTCCACGTTCCCGCACTTGCCGATCTCGTGTTCGGCCCATTCCTTCGCCGGATCGCCCTTCGGATTTTCCCGCCAACGGAGGTTGCCGCCCCACCAGCCGCCGGTGACGAAGTCGAGAAATCCGTCGCCGTTGACGTCTATCGGAATGGTGGAAAAATCGTCGAAGTATTCTCCTTCGGCCCTTACCGGTCCGACCGGGCACCTGCGGGCGAAGTCGGGTCCCGGATACCACCAGGCGCCGCAGACTATGTCGAGCCTGCCGTCGTTGTTGACGTCGAATACGCCGGCGGCCTCGTAACGCTCGTCCGATATCTTCACCTTCCGAAATCGCAGCGGCGGCATCGCTCCCATCCTCCTGTTTCCCGAATCCCAGGGCAGGCCTCGCGCCGGACGGCGGCCCGTTTCGCAGTGCCGCAGTTGCCGCCTGGGCTGTCCGGCCCCGGCAGATTCCCAATCCGGGCGGCGCGGAAGGCGGCGCGCCTCCCGCGGTCCGCAACCCGCCGTTCCGTTCCCCCCTTGCCTCCCGCCCCCCAAATCCGCGTGGAGGCGGGGTCGGGTCCGGCCTCCGCCGTCCCCGCGCCGGGGCGGACCGGGAGCGCCTCATTTTCCCCATCTCATGCGGATATATTCGCGCGCGATCTTCAGGTCCTCGACCGCCTCGGCCGCGTCGCAGGGCGGCCCAATCTCGCCCCGGCACACCTTGGCGAAGTTGGCGGCCTGGCGCCGCATGGAGTCTTCCCACGGGAGCGCAGGCTGGGAGCGCATCGGCGTAACGCCGTCGCCGGGATCCTCGTAGGTCTCAACCTCTCCCGCGCGGTTTATCGTCAGCGGGGCAAAGAGCCGCAGCTTGACGTATCCTTTTTCGAAAGCGACCAAAGCCTCCTCCTGCCATTCCACGCTAGTGCGGTACGGGGCCATCTCGATCGAGGCGGCAACGCCCGATGCGCTTTCGGCGACCAGCAGCACTCCGGACCTGTCCGCGTACGCCACCCGATACGGTTCGCCCAGGAGGTACCTCAGCAGGTTGACCTGGTGGATGTAGTAGTTGACGAACGCGACGTATTCCTTCGCCGTCTTTTCATCGAGATCGGCCGGGGGCTGCTCGGCGGGAACGGACGGACGCTTGTCCCCGGCGTTCAGCACGCCGGCCATCCCGCCCGCGATCCAATCGCCGGGCGGCATTACGATCCGGACGTAGCGCATGCGGCCGAGGCGCCCGGAGGATTTCCATTCCCCGATCCTTTCCCTGGCGAAAGCGACGGCGGCGTCGGACCGCTTGTTGTAGCCCACCATGTGGACGCAGCCGTGCCCGGCGGCCATCTTCGCCAGCCGTTCCCCGGCCTCGGGGCATACGCACAGCGGCTTCTCCGTGAATACGTGCCTGACGCGCGGGTATATATCGGGCAGCAGAGCGGCATGGTGCGCGAACTGCTGGCACGCCACCACTCCGTCCGGTTTTTCCTTTTCGAGCATCTCGATGTGGTCGCGGTACACCTTGGGAACGCCGTACCGCCGCGCCACAAGCCCGGCCGTGTCATCGCGCGGCTCGGCCAGCGCAACGACCTCGCAATCCTTCAGCAGGACGTAGTTCCGCAGGTGGGCTGCCTGCCCCATGTTCCCGACCCCTATGAACCCGATTCGGATTTTCTCCATGGCTGACATCCCCCCTTCCTCGTGCCGGCGCGACGCTCTCGACCTTCCCTAGTAACTTGATACTCCTCCGGTGAACCTCAGGGAATGGCAGCCTTTGCCGAAAACTTGTCATATCTTGCTTTTGTTGCCGGAGCTCTTTAGAATGCGGCGTTAAGGGGATGGTTTTTGTTGCGCAGAGGGGGATGCGGCATGCCGGAAAGACTCGCGCCTACCCTTGTGTCCTGCGGGCGCGTGGCGCCGATGCGCGGGTGGAGCATGAGGGAGCACTCGCACCGCGATATGCACGAGGTGATCGTGCCGGCGGCCGGGAGAATGGCGGTGCGCATTCGGGGAAATGTGCTCTGCGGCGGTCGCGGGATCGTCTTTTTCTATCCTGCGGGCGAGGCGCACGAGGAAAGGGCTGTAGGCGACAGGCCGCTGGAGACGTTCTTTTTCGGTTTCCGCGACCCCGCCGGAGAATTCCTGCGGTCCCCGCTCGAAGTGACCGACGCCGAGGGTCGGATCCTGATGCTGGCGCGATGGATGCGCGAGCTTTTCCCGCCAAGGGACGAGGATACCCGAAACTTTCTCGATCTGCTTTTGGCGGCGGCGCTTCGAGAGGTCCGTGTTCCGCCCCGGGGGGAGGATGGCGTCGTGCGGGCCACGGAGCGCTACGTGGCCGCCAACCTGGACGCCCCTCTGCGCCTGGACGACCTGGCGGCCGCGGCGGGGCTCAGCAAGTATCACTATTCGCGGGTGTTCAAGGCGGAGGCCGGCGAGACGCCGTGGGCCTTCGTCCGGCGCAAACGGGTCGAGGCTGCGCGGACGCTGCTGCTCACGACCCCCCTGCCGCTGAAAGTCATCGCCGTCCAGACCGGTTTCGCCGACGAGTATTCGCTGTCGCGCGCGTACAAGCAGGTCGCCGGTGAATCCCCTCGTTCGACCCGCCGGCGCGCGGCGCGAGGCGCCCGCGAGGGTAGCGGAGGAGCGCTGACGTGAGATGCCTCCGCGCACCTTGCATCGGAATCCGGGGCGGTGCCGCCGCATCCAGACTCGGGACGGACCGGCGCGCCCGCGTCGCGGGGGTAGTATTTTGCGCCATCCGCCCGGCGGCGATCTGGATTATGGCGATCTGCGCAGCGGCCGCGACGGCCGCGGGAGGCGAGGATGCCGCCGCAGGGAACGGCGATCCGGGGCGCGGCCGGGCCGGCTTCGGCGCCGTCGTCCCGGATGCCAATTTTACCGTGGCGCGGGTCGGCGCGACGGACGTGCCGGCCTCGGACGTATTGCCCATTCTCCGAGACATCGCGGCCGCGGCGGCCGCGCGACACGCCGCGGGTATCATGGGACGGGAAGAATTCGAGGCGGAGATAGCCATGGCATGGCGCCGGGCCGTGGACCAGGCGGTCGAGGACGCTCTGCTCCTGATGGAGGCTGAAAAAGTCCGCGACCGCATAAGGGAGATGGTCGTCGGCAACATGCTCGCCAGAAACGCCATGCTGGGCGACGAGGTTCAGGCGCCGGAAGCCCTGCGGGAGAAGGCGGAACGGTATTTCGCGAGGATGGTGGACGACGAGGTCCGGCGGGCGGTTCGCGAGTACACGGAAGCCGCAGGAGGCGAGGCGGCCGTAAGGAAGATGCTCGAACGCAGGCGCATGACGAGGAACCAATGGGAACAGAAGGTCAAGCGCGACATCTTCGTGGCGTATTTCGTCGCGCACGAAATGGGGGCGGCGGCGGAATCGCCGCGGGAGGCTCGGACGTTCTACGAAAGCCACCCTGAGCTGTTCGATATCCCTGAAAGGCTGCGGTTGCGGCGCATCGCCGTGGAAAAGTCCAGGTACCCGTCGCGGGAGATCGCCCTTCGCGCGGCGCGGATGATCAGGGACAGGCTGCTGGCCGGAGCGGATTTCGCCGAGGTAGCCGCGGCCGTCGGCGACGGAGGATCTGCCGAAAACGGCGGGCTGCTGTCCGGCGACGGCTCCGCCGAAGTTACGGCGGAAGATTTTCCGCTCCACGCGAAAGCTGCGGCGGCGACGAAAGTCGGCGGGATATCGGATGTCTACGAGGACGACAGATTTTTCTACATCCTGAAAGTCGAGGATCGCAAGCCTGGTAGACGCCAGGCTTTCGAAGAGGTCGAGCGGCGCGCGGCGGCTCTCGCGAGAGCGGAAGCCATGCGAAGGAAGCGAACAGAACTGTTCGAGAAGTTGCGCGGAAGGACTCTGATAAAGATACTGCACCCGGATCCTCCGCCTCATATCGCCGAATCGCTTCTCAAAGGACGGGGCTGATTATTCGGCCGGCCGCCGATGCGCGGCCGCGTGGAGCATCCGAAGCGGAAGGAAGGAGGCGCCGGATGCCGGTTTTCGGGCGCGACCTGGTCGGGTTCCGGCTGCGCGTTGAGGCGGAGATGCCCCGGCGCGCCGCCGATCGCCTCGTCCGCGGTACCGTCCCGGCTCCGCCGCCCGATCGCGCGGATATAACAGTCAGGCTTCGGGCGGATATCGAACCCCGCCGGGCGGGGCATGGTTCCGGCCGCCGGATCGGGCGAATGGGATGCGCCGGCCGCGCGGCCGATGCCTTCGCCGGCGGGAATGCATCCGAAGCAGCGGCGGCGGCGGACCGCGTTCCGGGCCATTCCGCCGCCGCGGATCGAATGGCGGCCGATGCATGCGGCGCTAAAGCGCGATGCGCCGGGACTTTCATCGAAGGCTTCGGCTTTATCTTGGACGCGGGTTCCAGGATCGTACATATCCGGATACCGCCGGGCGGCCCCGGCCATCCTCCGGCGGACGGTTCGACCGGCCCGGTCCCGGCCGGCGGCGAGTCGGGATGCCTAAGGACTTGCTTGCATCTCGCGTCGGCTTCTACCGAATCGCCGCACGGACGCGCGGCCGCTGGAGGAACCGCGCCGAAGGCGGATGGGCATCCTCGACATTCGCCGGTCGTGGTCGCCGCACGGCCGGACCATCCTGGGAGGGATTGGCTGCGCACGACGGCGTACGCGCTCGGTCTGTTGGCAGAGCTGAACCCTCCGGAGCTTCCGCTGGCCTCCGGTGCCGCGCGTTTCGTGCTGAACCTCCACGCATCGTGCGTGGCGTCCCCTAAGGGCGCGCTCGTTTTCTGCGGCCACCGCACCCACGGAAAGAGCACGATCGCTTCCGAACTCCTGCGCGGCCTCCCATTGCTCGACGACGACGCTGTGGCGGTCGTCTGTGAGATTGCCGTCGGAGGCCGAACGGCCGCCGGCGTGCTTGTCTGCCCGCATCCAGATGAGCGCGGTCACCTCCCTGCGGAATCCAATCGCGGCGCCACAGCATCCGCGTCCGGGGCACGCCGCGCGCGCGGTACTGCGCCGGAGCCGTTCCTGCTTCCGATCGCCGGCCTGTTCTGGCTGAAGAAGAGCGCGCGGTTCGCCATGCGGAAGATGGGACGCGCCGAAGCGGCGGCCGGCCTGCTCTCGCCTATGTTGCCGGACATGCCTCCGGAATCGGTCCGCAACCGCCTCCGTCTGATCGGCGCGCTGCTGGATATATGCCCGTGCAAGGTTTTGGAATTCCGGAAGGAGCGCGAACCGTTGGTCCGCCTATTGAAGGAAAACGGATGCCTGTAAGCCGGCCGGTCCTGTGACGCATGGGATGCCGTCTGCTTTTAGCCGGGATATTCGAAAGGCTGGCATGACGGCGTCCGGCCGCCCCGGTGCCAGCGCCGTTTTTTGCAATATTTCTGCGCGGCATGCGTCATATAATTAAAGCTATATGAGAGGTCTGTCCGTAAATGTGAAGGCATGGAACGGCGATGGGAGTCGGGCGCGAGGCCGAGGGGCGGGAAGAGGCAAGGAGGAACGATAATGCGCGGATTGTGTGCGGCCGGCGTGTCGTGTCTGGCTTGGTTCGCGGCGATGGCGGCTTGCTCCTTGGCTGCCGGCAAGGATGCGTCGAAGGGAAAGGATGCGGGCGATGTGCCGGGCTGGAACGAACAGGCATGGAAGCAGATGCTGCCGGACGGATCGCTGCTGGATGCCGAGGGCAAACCCGTTTCCCTCGATCGGCTGAAGGGCAAAATAGTGGGGATATACTTCTCCGCGCACTGGTGTCCCCCGTGTCGAGCGTTTACCCCTAAACTTGTGGAATTCAGGGATAAGAACGCCGACAAGTTCGAAGTCGTATTCGTAAGCTCGGACCGATCGGAAAAAGACCAATTCAACTACATCAAAGAGACCAAAATGAAATGGACTGCCGTCAAGTTTAGATCTTCTGCGGCCGAGGCCCTGAAGAAGAAGTTCAACGTGACCGGCATCCCGACCCTTGTGATCCTAGCGCCTTCGGGAGAGACGATAAGCGAGCAAGGCCGAACCGAGGTGACGTCCGCGCCGGATAAGTGCCTGGAGAACTGGATCGCCAAGGCTGGGGAGAAAGCCGGCAGGTAAAACCTTCCGCGAAGGCCGCCGACAAGGGGCGTTGCGGACCGCGGCATTTAGGTTCCGTGCCGGCGCCGTGCCGTTCTACTGCATTCAGCGTTAGTCCTCGCCCAGGCGTATCCTGACCCCCGCTTGGGTTCTCCGTCCGAAGGCCTTCATCGCTCGCCTTTTCGGGTTGGCGTAGATCCATTTTCGGGGCGGATCGGAACGGGAGAAGGGAGAGCCGGCGCCCGCATGAAGGACGAAGCGATCCCCGAGGAAACAGCGTTCGGATTGATCCGAGCGGCGATAGGCCGCGCCACGCCCCCGCGTATGGACGGATCGCGGTGGGAGGCAGCCGCGCGCTGGGCGGAAGATGCGCGGGTGGGGGGATTTCTGCATGCGGCTTTTTCGTCCGCTGTCGGACCGGATTCGGAACCGGCGCGGGCTTTGGATCGCGCACGCCGCCGCGAGTCCGCCGCGTTTCTCAGGAGAAGCTGTCCGATGGCGGCGCTGCTGCGGGCGCTTGTCGAAGCCGGAACGGTTCCGATAGCGTTCAAGGGGTTGGGAGCGGCCTTCAGATACTACGAGTCGCCCGACTTGAGGCCTATCGGGGACATAGATCTTCTGTTCAGGCCCGAGGACATGGATCGAGCTGCGCGCGCGGCGGAAAGCGCCGGTTTCACCCGCGCGAGCAACGACCCGGCTGTGCTGGATTACGAGGATCGCGAATCGCACCACCGGACCTTTCTGCATCCCCAAGGCGGCGTTTTCGAGGCGCACAATGCGCTTTCGCACGACATTTCCTACGATGCCTGCCGGGAAATTGTAAGCGCCGCCGGCGGGGGCGAAATCCTTGGAGTCCGCGTACTTTTCTGTTCGCCGGAACATCTGTGGGCCGTCCTGGCCGCGCACATGGCCGCGTCCTCCCCTGGCAACACGTGGCGTTGGCTGCTGGATCTGGCCCTGATCTCCGGGCACAGAAGTTATGCTCCGGATTGGCATTCCGCCGCGGGGTTCTGCGAGAGACACGGGCTGCAGGTGTTCGCGGCGGCAGCTGCGGAGGCGCTGCGCCGGCACTTGGATGCCGGCCCGCCAGCCTGGTTTTCAGAGAGGATGCTGGCCGCCTTGGATCGCCGCGAGCGCCGCGCCCTGGCGCCGGTCTTGGATCAAGGAATATCGGGTTGCGACGGGGGCAGGCTGGCCGCCGCGCGGAGGCTCGCAGGACGGCCTGTAAGAAAGGGGACCGGATTTCTCGGATATCTCTGGCCGCACCCGGGGTTGGTCTGCATCGAGCTCGGCGTCCGCTCCGACTCTCCCGCATTTCCCCTCCACCGCCTCAGGCACTTATGGCGCCGCGCGGCGCGGGCGGTCGGATCGCTGATATGACCCGCCGGACGATATAAGGTTATCGCCTCCTTATTTTTTCGAGGTCCTCGTCTCTGCCGAGCACCACGAGGATGTCGCTGTCCTTGACCACGAAATCGGCGCCAGGCGCGACGGTCAGGCGCTCCGGCACAAGTTCGCGGACAGCGATTACATGGACGTTGTAGCGGTTGCGCATGCGGCTTTCACCCAGCGATTTTCCAACCAGCTCGACCGTCGGGGCAAGCTCCAGGATGCTGTAGCCAGGAGCAAGGCGGAGGTCTTCCAGGACATTGGGCCATGTCAGCCGCGCGGCCAATCGCAGCGCCATGTCGCGCTCGGGAAACACAACCTCGTCCGCCCCGACGTGCCGCAATATCTTGGCGTGATCCATCGTTACCGCCTTGGCCACTACTCGCTTCGCGCCGAGTTCCTTAAGGTACATTGCGCTCAGGATGGCCGAGTCCATCCGGTCGCCGAGCGAGACGGCGGCGGCGTCGAATTCGCGTACGCCCAGGCTCTCCAGCGCCTTCCTGTCTGTCACATCGAACATGTGGATTTGGGCGAGCGCGTCCCGTAGATCCTCGACGACGTCTTGGCTCCGGTCTATGCCGACCACTTCGCAGCCGTTTTCCGCAAGCCGCCGGGCGAGGTGCGAACCGAACGTCCCAAGGCCAAGAATGAGAAATTTCCTCATTCGAACGCCTCCCCTTCAGCCTACACTATTCCGGAAGCGGCACGGATCGCCGGCCCAAGCTTCGCCATGCGGCCGGTCCCGCTCGGCTGGCAGAGACGGCGGGCGGAACCTCTATCGCCGCATTCTCCTCCTAGGGGCTCACCGGCGGCGGAGGAGGCGGCGGAGAATAGTTTGGGATGAAAAGGCTCGGCGACCCATCGTCAATCCGTTTCTCGGGGGGCCGCGGATCGAGCGTAGTCTCCACGAAGCTCAGTCTAGGCCTCTGCGAGGGCGGCAACACCTCCGCGACCCTTGTCGAAGGGATGGCGGCCCCGCCCGCGCCGAGGAAAAACTGCGGCGCTGCATCCCTTTCGCGGGCAAGCTCGTGGGGATCGAGCATCGAGGCGCGAATCTGGTCGGGCCTCGTTCCTACCTCGCCAGGCCGGTTCCCCTCGACCGGCATCCCGGGCGACTCGGACAATATTGCGCGCAGCCCGCTCTGCCCCATCTCGGTCCAAGGCCCGGTTTCCGATCTCGCGACCTTCACGGCGCCGTGCAGGACCGTAACGGCCGTCGCCCCCCGCCTCTGTTCGGGGGTGGGCGGATCGTGGCTTACTATAAATTCCGCCGCGTCAGGCCTTATGATTCCGGCGGTCGTCTCGATTCGGATGCGCGGCGCCTCGTCCCTCGCCACCAAGAAATGAAACTTGCCGCCCGGTAGCCTGAAGGTCGTTTCCTCACCGCCATCCTTCGCGCGTCCCATCCGGATCTCAACGCCTGAATTCCCGCCGGCCGCTACTATTGTACCCTTCGGCATTTCGAGGTTGAGCGATCCGTCGGCATCGGTCCTGATCGTGTCTCCAGATCCAAGCGCCAAGCCCTTGGTTGCTGCAAGCTTCTCCGCCGGGCGGCCTGCCTTGATAGCCTTGAACACAGTGACTTTTCCTGCGGCGTGCAGTATCTTCACGTTCGTCTCCTTGCCTTCGCCACCCGGTGCCGGTGCGGGAAGCAGGGAGAGCGACACAACGGTTGCTGCGGTCGCCGCGAATCCGACGCAGGATCTCCGCATACGCCTTATCTCCTTAAACGGCAAGCGGTTGCGCTCGCGGCCGGAGCATCACGCCGAATAAGCAAAAACGCCTTTTGCGGAACATCCGGCCGGCACTTGCCTCCATAACGGCACCACATGTCTACTTAAGGTTACCCCTAGGGCATCCGGAAGTCAATAAGTTTGCGTGAGCCAATCCGCCAATCCGGGGCTAGGAGGGGCAGGCGTTGAATAGCGATACTTCATAGATGCCAAAATGGATGTAATGAGCCTGTCGCGTTGACGCCGGCCGGTCCCGCCTTGGCGTGCGGAACTATTGGGGGTCGTACGGGCTCGTATTTGTTTTGAAGCGGGTCCGATGGGCAGCGATGCGGAGCAGATACTGCTTCTTCCGGATTTTCCAGGGCGAGATCGCCGGGGACCTCATGGTTTCGATGGGCCGGAAGAACGGAACATTGCCGCCCGTACGGCCGATTGGTTTCGGTCCGCTAAATTTCTTGACGGGAGCGGGAAATCGCGCTACATCAGGTTGCGGTTTTTAGGGGACAGGAGCATGTTTCCCTTTTGGGCATGGTCGCGCGCTATTGCGAACGGCGGCGAGGCCGTCTGCGGAAACCCGCGCCCGCAAAACTAGGAACAGGTGTCGGCGCGCAAGGCGATGTGGCATGGTAGCGCAGTCCTCGGATGATCGCATAGGAGGGATATTGCCAGTGAAAAGCCATCGGATGCTCGTTTCGTGCTTTTTGGCAGGCGCCGCTTCGCTTGCGGGTATTCTAGGCACTTCCGGCCGCGGCGCCGGCGCCGGCGAGGCCGGTGTGGGAGAAGATTTGGAGCGCGAAGCCGTGGCCTCGGTCGAGGAATCGTTGATCGAGGAGCCCGAGGAGGGAGATATATTCAAGGAATCCGAGCGCCGCTGGCGCCTCAACTTTTCTTACACATGTCGTTGGGACGACAACGCGACGCTCGAACCCGACCGAATGCACGTAAAGGACAACGAGGCGGACTGGGTTCACATATTCACCTTCGGCGCCAACGCGAGGGTGGTTGAGGAGCAGGGACACATCTTGGCCGTCGGCTATTCGCTGTATCAGAATTTTTACGACCGCCATGACGAGCTTTCCCTGCACGGCTCCACCGGAAGCGTTATCTACACCTACAAGCATGCGCCGGTCGTGGCGATAGTCCCCTTTTCCTATTCGTTCTTCCTGCTCGACGGTCACCGTTACCTGCATTTCCCCCAGATCCAACCTACGCTGCTTTGGCAGCAGACCGACAGGTTAGTCGGCATGTTCCAGGGAACCTACAGGGCGCTCAATTACATCCGCAACCGTCCGGTCAACGGGTTCGTAGACGAGAACCGCAGCGCGGATCAGTACACCCTGGGTTACGAACAATGGATCCTTATACAGCCAGAGAAAAACCACAGGGTGCAGGTCGGCTTGGATTTGATATACGAGGAGACCAAGGATCCGGTCTGGTCCTACCGCGGGTTGCGCGCGCACGCCGAATACAAGGTCGCGCTGCCGTTCGATATGCAGGGAGAGCTTGGGTTCGCATGGGAGCCGAGGGTTTACATGCACCACAATCCGCTTTATGTTCACAGCGGCAGCGGCATTCCGATCAGGCAGCGGGACCGTCGGTTCAGCTACAACGTCGTTCTCGGCAGGCCGTTCAATCTTTGGAAATTCAAGCTTTTGGTATCGGTCAACTACAGGTATATAGACAACCAGTCGAACGCGGAGCCCGAGGACTACTCGAAGCATTACATCGGCCTTACGGTGGGCGGTTCGTTCTGAGCGATGCGGTTCGTGGTCGGGGCCCGCCCTCATTCGAACCAGTTTCGGGTGCCGGCGATCGCGACGCCTTCAGTTGTTAAAGCCGGCGCTGCCGCGCGGTCCGCATGCAACCGCCGGTCGGCGATTCGTCGCTTTCCGTATCGGACAGACGCTTGCGCCTTCCGCCCATGACCGATTGGAATCGGACTTCGGAACAGCCTTGCGGGCTCGGCCGACCGGTTGATCATTCAGGCACCGGCCGTTAGAATCCCATAATCCGGTACCTTACTTCGGGCGAGAAATGCGAGATTGAGGGAGGGAATCGTGGCGGGAACGGCGGAAGAGGCGTCTGGACGGTGGCCGGACAGTGCTGCGGATGTCGGCGGGCCTACAGAGAAAGATACGAAGAAGCGGCGCGACTTTCGTCCCCCCAGGCGGAAGAGCATAGAAGTTCGGGTCGGAGGGATCGTGCTGGGCGGCGAGCATCCCATCCGAGTCCAGACCATGACCACATCCAGGACGTCCGACCTCGATGCGGTACTGGCCGAGGCGAGGAGGCTCGAGGAAAGCGGCGCAGAGTTGATCCGCGTCACGGTGCGGGACGCGGAATCCCTCGCGAACGTTCCGGCCCTGAAGGCGGCGCTCCGCGTGCCGTTGGTGGCCGACATACACTTCGATTACAGGATGGCTATAGGTTCGATGGATGCCGGCGCGGACAAAGTGCGGATAAATCCGGGCAACATCGGCGGCGAGGAGAGGTTCCGCGAGGTGGTAAGGGCGGCTGCCGCCAGAGGCGCGGCGATCCGGATAGGCATAAATTCCGGCAGCCTTGAGCGGGATCTGCTCGAGAAGTACGGCTATCCCTGTCCGGAAGCGCTCAGGGACAGCGCGCTTAGATGGGTCGAACGGTGCGAGTCTTGGGGGTTCAGGAACATCGTGATATCGGTCAAGTCCAGTGATGTTCCGGCGATGGTCGAGAGCTATCGCCTCGTCGCGGCTGCCTGCAGCTATCCGCTACACCTTGGCGTGACCGAGGCCGGCCCGCCGCCTTACGGGACCATCAAAAGCGCCGTGGGGATGGGGGCGCTGTTGCTCGAAGGCATAGGCGATACGATCCGGGTGAGCCTAACGGCGGATTCCGTCCTCGAGATCCAGGCCGGCTTCGACATCCTCCAGGCTGCCGGGCGCAGGCTTACCAGGCCCGAGCTGATCGCGTGTCCGACTTGCGGGAGGAAGGAGATAGACGTCGAGAAGATGGCCGCGGAGGTCAAGGCGGAATTGGGCCGCCGTGGTATTCGCAGGCCGATAAAGATATCAATACTGGGCTGCGTAGTGAACGGGCCTGGCGAAGCCCGCGAGGCCGACGTGGGGATAGCGGTGGGGAAGGGGAAGGGGGTCGTCTTCCGCCGAGGCGAGGTTGTGCGGAGCGCCGAGGTCTCGGCCATAACGGACGCCCTGATGGAGGAGATAGAGCGTTTCCTGGCGGAGGAATCCGGGGTCGAAGGGTAGCTGCCGGACGAACGGGCGCATGGCGGGCCGATCAGGATTTTCCTGCATGCAGGGATCTACCATCCCGGCGGTCTGAGGGGCCGCGGCCCATCGGCCGGGATTTCCCGGACTTCCTTTCTTTTTCCCGCTTCGGCGGCGGTTCCCGCCGCAGCGGACACGTAGGACATTTCCATGCCGCCGTACGTCAGCGAGAATGAAACGAGGCGCCCCCTTTCGTCGAGCAGGGCGCGTCCCGGGAGTGCGACGCCGCTGCTGGATATCTCCCATACGGCTCCGCCGGGCCGCGGTTGCTTCCCTTCCGTACCAGCCGCCGCTTGGCGCAGGTCCCTTACGTAAAATTCCACCAGGGCCGGCAGATTCCGCCTGACCAAAAAGATGCCGACCTTGGTCTTCGAATCGTGTACGAGAGGTATTTGCGAGAAGATCGCGATAGCGTGTTCGACCCTGTGGTGGTCGAACAGGAATACGCCCTCGCTAAGGGGAAACTCCGTCTTCCTTTCCGGAGGATCGGACGGCGGAGGCGCCGCGGGGGCACCGCCCTTGTCCGGCTTGTCATTGGTCCGGCGGTATCTTCTCGTCTCGCGCAGCTCAGCCTTGCCGCCGCCGGCGGAAAACTCGATCGAGTATTCCGCCTCGTTCTCTACGATCTCCCGTCCCTTGACCGAATAGTGCAGCGGCCGCATGGCGGAATCGAATCGCGTTACGGCTCTTTCCCTCCGCCTGGCTCCGGATACCGAAAGGTCTACCTCCGCCTCCGCCTCGAATTCCTCGGCCCCCGCCGCTTGGTCGGATGGCCGGCGGAATGCGACATTGATCGCGCCTACCTCCGCGCCCCTGGCGAATACTTTGAACGCCGCCGGTTCCCCCAGAGGCCAGTCGAACTTCCTGGGTTCGAGCTTAGGCGGCGCGATCGCCAACTCCGAGACGGCGCCGGCTCGATCCGGCGTCGCTATTTCGGTGACCTGGATGACTTTTCCGCCCGCGTTGTCGTAGTCGTCGCGGCGGACGAGCCTTCCGTCGCCGCGAGAGAAAAACAAGGTCTGGCGGGACTGGACGCCTGGGGCGCCGCCAGCCGCCGGGGCCGCCCACGCCTCGTACCTGGCGCACTCCACGTTGCGCCCCCCTACCGAAAGCGTTTCAACGCCCGCGGGTTTTACGGAAAGCAGCAGCCTTGCGACGGCCTCCGGGAAAAACAGGTCGAACGTGCAGCCCTCTTCCGTCTTCTCCGGGACGTTCGGGTTCTGCCGCTGCTTCGCCAGACCGGCAAAGTAGCGGTGGACGAAATCCATGTCCGGCGGGATCGTAGCTTGAGGCGGGAGGGGAATAGTTTGTCCTTCTCTTTCCTCCCCAGCGATGACTCGGCGGACGCGGAACCCCCCTTTGGCCAGGCACCCTTTTATCCGCTGCGGCGCCGAGCCTGTCGTCTGGGCGAAGTCGAACGCCAGGACGTTGCCGGTCGCCGGATCCACCCATTGCTTTATCCCAGCGACGGTCACGACCGGGCGGCCGAAAGTGTTTATGCGGGTCTCGGTTTCGCTTTCGAAAAGGAGCGCGTGGTCGGGCGTCCGGGTTGCCGCGGAGTAGCCCGCCGCTTCCAATGCTGTTCCGGCATCCGGGATGCTGTCCCGTGGCACCTTGCGCGGTTCGTAGACCTTCCTGATTTGGTATGGAGTTCCATGGGCCGTCGTTATGTATATCCGCTCTATGCGGCGTTCGTTTCCGCCCGCCTTTTCTGCGGTTGGACCTGTAGCGGCCGCGTCCGATCCGGCGGCTTCCCTGGCGCCTCCCGCACCGCTCCCCCCGCCGCCCTTCGCGCCCTCCGCCGTTCCGTTCTCATGTGCGGCGGCGGGGCCTGATGTTTCGGTCCGGCCGCCGGCGTAGACCTCGCGGCCGGCATCGCCGACGCGGCGGCGATGCTCCAGCACGGCGAGGATGGCGGCCGCCGCCAAGCACACCGCCGCGAGCGCCGCCCACGTTGCCGGATTGATTTTCGATATCAAGCCCTGCGCCTCCGAATAACCGAAAGCCCTCCGCGCCATCCCAAGCCGGCATCGCCGCTGCGCGGATCGCTTGCCACGCGAGCCGCTGCACCCTCGGGCACAAAAATCCGCAAGCCCTTTTCCCTGTCCCATCCGCGCCCGGTTTTGCGGCTCACGCCGGCGCGGTTCCTGCGAACGGGGGGCCGCGGGCCGGGTGCGGACCGGCAAATCGCTTGAAGCCGCCGCCTGCCATTGTACCTTCATCTTCTCAAACAAGGAAGACGTGTCGGACATCCGGCGCGAAGACCGGGAATCCGATTTTAAGCCGAGGGTCCGGCTGAGCGTAAGGCGCGATCGGTTGCGGAATGCGGCGTATTGTCCGGGAGACCGCGGCCGTCGAACCGTTGCGGTCATGCGCGGTGCCCCACAGGCGTCTGAACGGGATGCGGCGCACCGGGCTGCGGGTGCGAAACGGAGGAACGTCCGCAGGGAACGGGCGCGCCTATGCCGGAGCCATGCGCGCGGAAGAGTACCGGAGGATGAGATGGGCTTCCCTTACAGGGCGGTGCTTTTCGATTTCGACGGCGTGTTGGCGAACACGGAACCGTTGCACTTGAAAGCGTACCGCGAGGCGCTGGCGATAAGAGGGCTGACGATATCCGACGAAGAGTTTTACGGGCGCTACGTGCATTACGACGATGCAGGCTTTTTCAGGGCGATTTTTGCCGAACGGGGGGCGCCGCTCTCGGATGCCGGGTTGGGACATATGGTGCGGCGCAAGTCCGAGGCTTTCAGGCGCAATCTGGAACGCGCCGATATGCTTTTCCCCGGCGCGCGAGAGACCGTGGAGACCCTGTACGCCCAGGCGGTGCTGGGCATAGTCTCCATGGCCGCGCGGGTGGAGATCGAGGCGATACTGGCCGCTCACGGGCTGCGAAGCCTGTTTTCCGTCATAGTCGCGGCGGAAGATGTGGAGCGGAAGAAACCGGATCCCGAACCCTATCTGGCCGGTATTGAGCTTATGAACCGCGAACGCCCATCCAGAAATCGTATACCGGCCGACCAGTGCGTAGCCGTCGAGGATTCCGCGGGAGGCGTCCGGTCGGCCGTTGCGGCGGGCATATATACGGTCGGGATCACAAACACCATATCCGCGAAGGAACTTCTGGCGGCGGGAGCCTCGCGCGTCATATCCGACCTGCGCGAGCTTCTCGATCCGATCCTCTGAAACCGCCAGCGCAAAGCGGGAGAATCGGGCTCGGCAAGCGGAGGGCCGGGATCGCCGGGGAGACAGCTCTTGCCGTTCGGAGCGCGAAGGAGCCGACGCATGATCTACATGGTGGTGACCGAGAAGGAAGAAAAACGAAACTCCCAGATCGAAAAACAGATCCCGGTAAAGATCGCCATTGAGAAGATGACTGGCGATCCGTGTCTTATCAGGTGGTTTGCCGATGTTTCGGGCGAAGAGGCGCGGCGTCTCGGCGTCAGAGCAATCTTCCTGATGGGGTTTGGGACCGACATACAAGATATACCGAGGGCGGAATACAGACCCTTGGAGAGGTTGGTGCTGGAATCCGAGGTCCCGATCATAGGCATATGCGGCGGGCATCAGCTCCTGGGGTGCATGTTCGGCGGCGACCCCTACCGCAACTATCCCATGCGCAGACTGCGTCCCGGCGAACCGGATATCGCTCCGTACCATCCCGGCATGTTCAAGGAATGGGGCTACTACGAGGTGCGCAGAATTCGCAACGATCCGCTATTCAAGGGTCTCGGCGAAACCTTTGTCGTTGCCGAGTATCACTATTGCGAAGTGCGCAAGATGCCTCCCGATTTCGTACTGCTGGCGACTAACAGGGACTGCCGCGTCCAAGCCTTCCGCCACAAGCGGCGCCCTATCTATGGGACGCAATTCCACTTCGAGCGCTTCACCGACGATTATCCCGATGGGAAACGGATAATGGCTAATTTCCTTAAGATCGCCGGGTACAGGCGGCTGGGCAAACTGGGGGGCTCGTGAGAGTTCTGCCGGGGAAGTCTTCCGCCTGCAGGGAAAGTGTTTGGGGCCGCCCAGGACCGTCCTGCCTTCCCGCGTTCGTATGCTGTCGTAACCTTCCGGCTGGAGGGACGCGGCGTCCTCGCTTCGCGGCCTTCGCTGTATTTTGGGCGGATTCCTCCAAGGCGTGAATGCTCCGGTGAAAGCCCGCCCTTGCTTCTGCGCTTCCCGCATGGTAGCGTCCGGATCCCGTTCAGCCCGTACACATGGACTGACGGGGACGCGAGACGCGCGCGATCGGTGCGATCAGGGGCGGGCGCGGCGTATTAAGGAATTGCCGCCGGCAGCGCATGCCGCGCGCTGCAGACCGGAGATTGGGAGGCGAAAAGACATGACCGCAACGGTTCTGATATCCCCTTACATTCAAGACGAAGGCGCCTTGTGGTTGCGCGGGAACCTTCACGTGCATACCACGCGCTCGGACGGCAGCCACGACCCCGGGGAAGTCGCGGCCAAGTATGCGAGCCTCGGATACGACTTTTTGGGGTTCAGCGACCATAACGTATTCTGGAAGCCCGATGGGGTGGACGGACGAGGGATGATCCTGCTGCCGGGGGTCGAGGTGGGCAGCGGGAAGCACGTGTTGAACGTTGGCGCGAAGAGAAACGTCGAGGGTTCCGGCGGGGCGCAAGATGTTATAAGACGCATACGAGCAAGCGGGGGGATGCCGGTCCTGTGTCATCCGAGCTGGCAGGAGCACTACAATCATTACACGTTCGAGGAGATGCGCGGCCTGGCGAGATATGCCGGGATCGAAATATTCAACGGCGCCGTGCTCCGCGCGCCCGGTAACCCGCTCGCCACCGACAAGTGGGACCGCCTGCTTTCGATGGGCCGGAAGGTCTGGGGTTTCGCAGGCGATGACGCTCACGGGCTGACCGGGGCCGGCCGGGGATGGGTCGTGGTCCGGGCGCGCGGGAGGGGCGCGAAGGAAATACTGGAGGCGCTGCGGCGTGGTAGTTTCTACGCCTCGACCGGAGTGCGGATAGAGAGCATCGAATGTTCCGGCGCCAGGCTGCGGCTGGCGTCGCCGGACGCCGAAGCCATGGCGGTCCTGGCCGATTACGGTTCGTTGGTCTATCGTACCGACGGCTGTACGCTCGACTTCGACGCATCGAGCCTGAGCGCCACGTACGTTCGCGTCGAGTGCTACGGCAGGGGAGGCGCGTTCGCGTGGACGCAGCCGTTCTTCCTCCGCGGCGGTCCGCTGCAGGCCATGCGCCGCAGGATCAAGGCATTGGAGAAGGGGCCGAGACCGGTCCTCCGCGCGCCGATCCTGCCGCGATCGCCCAAAATGACCGGAGCGATGGACGATCCGCTCTGGCGTAAGGCGCCGGCGTCGAGCCGGTTTTTCGGGATAGGCGATGGAGGAGTGCCGCCGGTGCGAACCGAGATGCGGTGCATGGCGGCGGAAGGCATGCTGTTTCTAGGGTTCAGATGCGAAGAGCCCGAGATGGACAAGCTGAAGCTCGAAGTCCAAACCAACGGACATCCGGGAACCTGGACAGACGACGCCTTGGAGATATTCCTCGACGTGGAGGGCGCCGCGAGGGGGTATTTCCAGGTTATGGTCAACGCTGCGGGATATATCAACGTCGGGCGCTACGGGACTGCCAAGACAGGCAAGATACGCGCCAAGGCGTCCGCCGGCAGGTACGCGAAGGGATGGATACTGGAAATTGCGCTTCCGTTGAAGGACCTCGGAGCCTCCGCGCGCC